>NZ_JBFUHL010000076.1:0-18944 GCF_056402415.1 Paenibacillus sp. P4_A9 | reverse complement strand
GCGTACAACTTCACCTGTAAATGGAATATGCTCGATCGTACCATTCTTGAAAGGCGCAAGTACCCAGCACGAGATAATGGCATTTAAACCAATCGGGATATAACCATCGCAAATAAATGAAATACCGCCACCGCCAACATCATCAGTTAACCCAATAAATTGGATCTGATCGTTCAGTTTCACAGCGATTTCTAACTCTGCCATAACACGAAGGAAATTTCTGCGTTGAATTTGCGTTATCGCACTAAGCTCTGGTAGTCGCAGTTCAATTAAGCGAATGACATCCTCAGTGAAAGCCACAACCTCCGTAGTGAAATAATGCTTCACGCCGCCTTGGCCTAGGAAATGAGCGTTAATTTCATCTCCTTGGTACATTTTCTTCAAACGCCCTGTCTTCTCATTAAGCGGGATTTCGATGATGATCGCGCTTTCTGTCACATCAGCAATTCTCGACTTATATTCGATTTTGGACTCTTCTTCATCAATACTATTCATTTGCATATGTAAAATCTGGTTGACCTTAGGAAGCAATTTCCGCACCTCCGCGAAGTAATATACCTTAATTATATCATGCCATCACCATTTAGATAGAAAAAAAAGAAGCAGGATGAAATCCCGCTTCTAACAAATTATGATTTTGCTTTTGCAGCTTCTACTTGATCCTGACGAATGGTCTCAATTTTCTCTTCCATACCAACATCCGCATTCACATATATGCGATAAATGTTGTTATTTAACGTACCAATAAATTCATGGCATAACACTTCTTCATCAAGATCATTTTTAATGATCGCCAAAGATTCTCCGGTAACCTTCATTTTGGAATTCAAATGTTTACGCGCTTCTTCCACAGTAAGTTTCGGCTGACCAATCACACGCTTTTTCTGTGAATAAATGTAATCTGTAGCTTGCAGTCCAGTCACTTCGAGTGTATCTAAGGCAACTTTAACAGTAATTTGTTCAGGATAAATAGTGACATCCTTCTCTTTTTTGGCAAATTGAATCGTTGCCACATTCTGATATTGGTCATAACTGATTGCACTTAAATCCTTGTATTCATGCTGATCTAGAAATTCATTCGCAACATCACGCGCTTCACGAAGATTAAATTTGGAGCCAGTTACATCACGTGACTTCATAAAATAGATCAAGTGTCCGCCCTTTTTGGTAAAGTCCATTTGGGTATCATTTTTGGATTTATCGTCGCTCGGTACAACAACACTAAAGCTCTGAAATTCTGGAGCGCTTCCGCCATTTTCGACAACTTTAATCCCGCCTGTATCTTTGATGCCTAGGAATTCCACAGCTTTCTTCTTAACTTGATCAGCTGTCATGTCATTGCCAGATAGCATTTTGACATCATGTTTGGAGAACACATTTAAGCTTCCTGTCCCCCAATTTAACTCCTCATATCCCTCTACTTGTTTATCCACGATCTTAAATCCATCAATAATCGCATTGTCATGCATCTCGTTCTCAGAAGCCAGAGCAGATTCAACATCCATCCACCTTAAATTATTTGAAATAACTTTATCTTGCACCCCACGAATTTCTTTCGTAATGTCAGTAGAATGTGCATAAAGTGTATTCAACGTCTTCATTTCTGCTTCAGTTAAAGGCTGTTTCGTCATATCTCTAACAGACATTCGATAGGAGAAATTAGCCATATTCGCCAAGAAATCCTCTGTTTTATTGAATGGCAACAACATCAAGGGCAATTGAGTAATATCGCTTTGCGCTTGACTTGTTAGACGCCAAACATTAACCAAGCCTTTTCGATAAGATGGCTCTGATGTTTCATTAACAGCCAGTGTATTCCCTAACTCCGTATGTAACTTATCCATGTGAAAGGACAGATCATGAAATGCTCTTTGGTATTGATTCTCCGCCTTAATGAGGATCGTGTTTTTCTCCTGATGCTCCAAATACCCCCACACAGAAGATCCGATTAATGCCAGCAAAAGAAATGGAAACATGACGATGCTTAATCTTTTATACACAGAACTGCTCCTTTCATACCCAATCTTGCGATTAGTTTTTACGTGAGGAGACAGGTTTATGCAGGATTGACATAAAATAAAGACCCCTACCATCCTTCATGGCGGAGCGCTTTTATCCAGCAGTTCATATGCAAAAAAAGGCCTATTCGGAAGAATGGCCTTTTGCTAACTTTCAGTCTCTATTTCAAAATCATGCTCATTGCTGCATATACATTGACGAAATCCTGTTTCAATTTTGTCTTTTTCCTTTTTGCCTCTCAATACGAACTTCTCACCACATAATCGACATCGGATCTTCACTTTCACGCGCGTCGTTAATGACATGTATACCCTCCCGGTCGTTCCCCATCCATGATATGGAGTTCACCATTTATACAGTCATTATGACCCAATTCAACCCATTTTAATCTTCTCATCAACGGTCATAACACGTAAGGGTGAGTGCGCATTTGCACGATCAACACGCCAAATCGAACGTAGCCACAGAAAAGTCATTAGCGGAATCATAATCCAAATCCAACCTGTTTTGAAGATGAGCAAAATATAATCAAATGCGCCATGCCACGCAATTGGTAGCAGCAGTGAGATCCATAGATACCTCGTTTGCTTATGAGGAACGAATTTCGCTTTACCCATGTAGTAACCCATCATAACACCAAATAACGCGTGTCCCGATACAGGCAAAAGTGCGCGAAGCATCAAAGCATAGAACGAAGACGCGTGCAGGAAGGCATAAATAATATTCTCCAAGGTTGCGAAACCTAGACTTACAGCTACTGCATACACAATCCCGTCGTATGGTTCATCAAAGGCTTCATGCCGAAATATCAGGTGATACAGTAATAGCCATTTCAGAAACTCTTCAATTCCTCCAGAGAGAAAAAAGGAAGTCATAATTGTTCCGTTGCCGAACTCCTGAATGAAAGCGTTCTGTAGAACCATCGTGGGGTATACGAGTAGAACGCCGAAAAGAAACATTCGTATCACTAGATGGATCGGTTCCGTTTCGTAGCGATCCTTCAGATAAAAGTAAGCGAGCAATGAGAGACCTGGGGCTACGGCTGCCAATAAAATAGGCACGATATGCATGTTCCAGCTCCCCTCTTTTTTTTGAAATACATACCTCTATTATAGTCGTTCTATATTGACATATCTACTTATACCAACAGATACCTCAATTGCGTATACAGGAAAACAAAACAAGCATCCTCAAAAACGGTTGTTTTTGGAGATGCTTGTTTCATTCTAATTTAGAGGGACGCAAGTCCCTGCTTATTTGAAATGATGGCAGAGCACTTTCACGGCATCATCTGCAATAATCGTTTTCCCGTATTCTTCAAGAACGGCTAGGGTTACAGACGAAGCTTCACCGAACTCAGACAAGACAGCGATTAATGCTTGATACTTGGTTTCTTCAAGATCAACAGGTTCTAGCTGTAAAATATATTTCCCTTTATATGAATAAAGGGTACCACCTTCCATAAGAAGGGGATTAATTACTTTGGATACACGCAGCAGATCTTCAAAATCACGGAAAGCATAGGAGATTAAATCGCTTTGTTCAAGCGTAACTTCCATTTCGTACACTTCTTCAGCTTCGTGATCGTCGTATGCATCAGAACTCGCATACAAATCAAGCTTACCTCTGGTCACAATTACAACCATGCCTTGCGCTGGAAGTGCGAATACTTCAACAGCAAGCGGGCCGGACGGGTCAAATCCGAGCTCGGAATATGCTTGATCCATCATTTCACTAAACAATTCGTGTACTTTCGGAATTTCTCTCCACATGTCGTCTTTTTGAATTCCACGTTCAGTTAAGTCATCGAATGTTAGGAAAATCCGTATCTTATCCTGACTTAAGCGTTCTATTTTCATGATAGGATCCTCCTTTGAGCTCTCCAATGGAAAGCTTGCATCGAAAGCATGGTCACCTTATTTCAATCAGAATATGTTAGAAAAATAAAAAGGTGAGCCACTGTGCAATAAATGGACATGCATCCATCTATTGTTTTCACCTATCATGTTAACACTAAATCTGAGCAATTGCACGCGCAAGTTATGTATAAAATGAAAAAGCACAGCCGGCCCCGTGGGTATGCCAGACTGCGCTGAGAGCTTATGTTTATTGAATAGTTGCCGTGCTAACTTTATTATCTTGCAGGATTTCATTGACTGTCGCCTTCAAATGCGGGTCTTCTTTAACGATTTTTTCCACTTGATTTAGGCCGTTTGTACTCGTTGAAGAGAAACTTTTGGCCACTGACTCTCCAAATGATTTACTGCCGAAGGTGTCTTTCGCCTTGTCCATGACATTCCCCATCGACTCACTTGATGAGCTAAACGCAGAGAAAAGCATGGATTTGCTTTTACGATTGAGATAAATGACAGCAGCCGCTCCTGCAATACCTCCGAGCATAAATGTTCCTAATTTCATTGGATCTCCCTCCATGATCAGTAGTATGAATCCTTTATAGGTTGTGCGAGTTTAGAAGTGGACATACGCATCAGGAGAAGGAAAACATAGGAGAATTGACATCTGCGAAATGTGTTTATATTTGTGGTACTATAAGTGATGACCATCATGTAAGGATCTGAGGAGAAGACAAATTATGAAAAAGAAAGCAACCACACTGCTGCTGACAGTCATGCTTCTATTGGCTGCCTGCAGTGCAAATCAAACCGAAACAAGTCCCACTGCGTCGACGAGTTTGGCGCCACTAGCGCAAGTGACAGCAAGCCCTAGTCCAACTCCAACACCTACCGCGGCACCTACACCGTCACCATCACCAACACCGATGGCACCCGTTCAGGAAGTGGTTCAGAAGACCTATCATATGAATAAGAACTATGATATCGTGCCTAACGACCCTAACGGTAATAAAAAAGTTGTCCTTTTAACCTTTGATGATGGACCGAAAGAACAAGCGATGAATCAATCTCTCATTGATATTTTAAACAAACATAAGGCCAAAGCGATCTTCTTTTTAAACGGCTACCGCATTAAGCAGAAGCCCGAGCTCGTTAAGCTTATTCACGACAGTGGACATATCATTGGTAATCATGCTTGGGATCATGACAATTTGAAAGACATGCCGAATGAGAAGATCGATAAACAAGTCGATGATGTTGGGCAAATCGTGAAAGAACTAACAGGCCAGGCGCCGCAGTTTTTCCGCCCCCCCTTTGGTTCGGGCAATGATTATTTGAAAACGAAAGTTAAGAACAACAAAATGCTCTATATGACATGGTCAAATGGTTCCTTAGACTGGGACATGACGAATAAAAATAATGATTCAAATAAAGTCATCGCGAATGTGATGCAGCAGCTTCATAATGGCAGCAACATTCTCATGCATGAGCTTCCATGGACTGTGAGCGCCCTCGACACGTTGCTTACCCAATTGGAGGAAAAGGGCTATACATTTGTAGATCCGAACGCTATAGAACTTGAAATGCGCTAGCAACGAAATAAGAGCCATACGACTGCCACGTTGTTACGTGGATGCGTATGGCTCATTTTTATCTCACAACGTAGAGTACTTAATCCCCCAAACAGTTAAACTCACCACCAACGCGATGAATAACCAAAGCAGCGTCATATAAAAAAGATTCGTCCATTTACCTTGCTCTGAAGGATGTACGGCTCTACGCGGCGGTAAATAGGTGTCATCCTCCTGCTTCTCCTCCACTCCTGGATTCGACCGCGAAGCTACTCTTTCTCCTACACTCATGAACCTTGATCTTCCTCCTTGCTAAACCGTAGTATGCATCCCATCACCATATCAATCATAAAGTGAGCAATTATTGGTGTCCATAGGCTTCCCGTATGAAGGTAGATCCAACCTAAGCCATAGCTAATACAGAAAACCATGCCAGTCATGAGCCAATGCTGCAAATAACGAACATGTATGGCAGCAAACAAAATACTAGTCCAGTAAGGCCCCCAAGCATGCTGAATCGCGCCACGGAATAGGACCTCTTCACAGATAGAAACGATAAAAGAAATAAGTGCAATATGCCAAATGGCCCGATTCCCAAAAATCATTTGATTAATGCCGCCATCATCTGCGACTTCTTTGGGTACCCACCTAGAAATAAGAAGGTCTACACCAAGAACAACTACCGCAAATAAGCAACCCCAAATAAGGACTCTCCAACCTCCTTGAAACGATAGCGCGGAAAGAATCTTTGAATTGCTCTGAAATATTAAGATGATAATTCCGATAATAAGCGTAAGCAGTTGTGTGATGTAAAGATTCAACAATAATGTCCTGTCATTCAGTTCACTGATGTCGACTTTCCCAATACGAAGGTTCTTAAAATCGAATTTTTTCAAAGGAAGCAACCTCATTTCCTTATATTATTCCTTTTTTATGCTGTATGACCTATACTAAACAAATATAAAAGACAACAAGGAGCTTGATTTATGGAGAAGCGTCTTACCCGCACTGATTATTTATTTGCCCTTATGTTTATCTTTATGCTGGTCTGTATCCTTGGCGCTTTTTTCTATGGCTTACGATTAGGACAAACGAAATCAGATTTAAAATACGATAAAATATTACACGCTGATCAAGCGTCATCAGTCCCCGAAATAGGCGCATATGACCAGCAAGTTCTAGTGTCATATTACCATACCATCTTTTTACCTTTTAGGGAATTTCAGAATAAATGGTTTGAATTGCTGAGTCAAATTGAGATGGATAGCTCCGCCGTAGATGCTTCTGCAGTTCTGAAAGAGCTAAGTAAAATTGCATCTGATAAATACAGCACGCTACAAAGTAAAAATATGCCTGCCTCTTCTCCACTCTTGGTACAATCACACCAAGGCTATCTCAAAAGCTTAAAGCTGTTTGCCGATACCTTAAGTAATTTTCAATCGAAAGCCAATGCGCAAAGTCATTCGCAACTACTTGAAGCCATTCAGAAGGATGCCTACTTCTTAGAAGCCAAAACACAAGCCTTAACTGCACAGAAAAATTATTTTGACTCTATTCTAGTTTGGAATGGCACCATGGATCCGGATATCGAATATTTCGATGCCAACAATAATGCCAATCTCGATCAATGGCGGGCCATGAATTTCAACGTGAAGAATGTATATATTACGGCTAAATTGTTGAAAAACAAATCTTTCACGCCTTTTTATCCGCAGGATTTAACAATACGAATTGATGAGTTCATCGCTTCAGGACAAGCTAAGAAATTGAATGTGGCTGATGTAAATCAAACGATGGAGTTACTGTTGAGTACGAATGCTGTTCGCACAGGGGACTTTGTCAAAGGGAAATCGAAATGGTATTCCAATGAAACGCTGCCGCAATTACCATTTTTCTCGGATGTGAATTAAAAAAGAGCTGATGTTTTGGTCATATATCATGATCAAATTCATCAGCTTTTTCTATTAATCGTACTGGAAACCGCGGAACATGGCTATTGCCGCCATACCTCCGTCAACATTAATAACACGTTCAAAGCCATTTTCCTTTAAATATTCCGCTACGCGAAGACTGCGCATTCCATGTGCACAAACAATATAGATATCTTCATCTTCGGGTAGTTCTCCCATTCGGAGCGGTATTTGCTGCATTGGAATTAGTTTTGCTTCCTCCATATGGTAGTAATCCCATTCATGAGGCTCTCTTACATCAATGATGACACAATTTCCTAGTGTTTTCTGTTCAACAGCTTGGAGAAAAATTTGCGGATAAATGCGATTGATTTCCATTTTCGTACACACTCCTGCTTCCTTGAATTCTGATCTATACATTCACTGTACCATACCCGAAAAAGAGGCTCAAATATTAACAAAATATCATTGCTTTCTGAACATTCTTGCTTTAAAATAAACGGAAAGCGATTAAATATATGTAAATCCGAACAATTTTGACGTTCATGTGAAAATCGTTCGACATGTATTGACACGATTTCGAACGCATGGTAATCTATTAAAAATTCTATATCACAGTACAGCGTTGACGGAGCCAAGCAAATAAATTAGCTTTCAGAGAACCGGTGGTTGGTGAGAATCGGTAGCGAACATATTGCGGAGCACTCCAGAGTTATTGCATTGAATTTTAGTAGATGCAATCGGGTTAGGAACACGTTACAGTTCCAGGTCGCAAGACCAAATGAGGCTACCCATGCGAATGGGCAGCGAACTAGGGTGGTACCACGAAAGCAATCTCTCGTCCCTTTGGCTACAGGCTAACTGTCTGTGTCCGAGGGCTGGGAGTTTTTTTATGTTCAAATCTAAGGAGGAAACGAATTATGTACAAAGTTCTAGTATCCGATCCAATTAGTGACATGGGAATTCAAATGCTTTATGATGCAGCTGATGTTGAAGTGGTTAAGCAATCTGGTCTATCCGAAGACGAACTCATTGCCATTATCGGTGAGTACGATGCCCTCTTAGTTCGCAGCCAAACTAAAGTAACAGAGAAAATCATGAATGCCGGCACAAAGTTGAAAGTGATCGGCCGCGCCGGTGTTGGTGTCGACAATATTGATTTGGAAGCAGCAACAAAACGCGGAATTATCGTTATCAATGCACCTGACGGAAATACAATCGCAACTTGCGAGCTTACTTTCGCCATGATGATGGCAACAGCTCGTATGATTCCACAAGCGTACAAGAAAACAGTTGGCGGCGAGTGGGATCGTAAATTTATCGGCGTTGAGCTTCGTAACAAGACACTTGGTATTCTCGGAATGGGACGTATCGGTAGTGAAGTAGCGAAACGCGCAAAAGTATTTGGAATGGAAGTTATCGGCTATGATCCGTTCTTGACGGAAGAGCGCGCTGAGAAAATGGGTGTTAAGCTAGGTACAGTCAACGAAATCGCTGCACAAGCTGACTTCATTACGGTTCATACACCACTTACACCTGAAACGCGTCACTTGATCTCCAGAACGCAATTCGAGCTTATGAAACCAGGCATTCGTATCATTAACTGTGCGCGCGGCGGTATTATCGATGAGCTAGCATTGGTAGAAGCGATTGATCAAGGCATTGTTGCAGGAGCAGCGTTCGACGTATTTGAAGTGGAGCCGCCAACGAAGGATCACCCTTTCTTGACGAACCCTAAAGTCATCGTAACGCCTCATCTAGGCGCATCAACGATCGAAGCACAAGAAAACGTGGCGATCGACGTATCCGAGGAAGTTCTTCACATTCTTCGTAACGAGCCGTTTAAAAACGCAGTAAACATGCCTCCTGTACCTGCAGATGTGCTGAATAAACTACAACCATACTTCAGTCTTGGTGAAAAAATCGGATCTGTACTTGGTCAAATTGCCCAAGGTGCTGTATCTGAAATCGTAGTTAACTATGCGGGTGACTTAATGGATGTGGATACAAGTCCTTTAACACGTTATATTGTAAAAGGAATTTTCCAAAATCAACTTGAATCCATCAATATCATCAATGCGATGCATCTTGCTAAATCACGTGGTGTAAACATCGTGGTACAGAAATCAAATGCTTCAAATAGCTTCACTAACCTTGTAACGGTTACAGTGAAAACGAAACAAGAAGAAAAAACGCTTGCTGGTACTTTACTCGCTGGCTTTGGCGAACGTATCGTTCGTATCGACCAATATCCAGTTGACTTCGCAGCTGAAGGTAACTTGTTGCTTATTTCTCACAACGATAAACCAGGTATTATCGGTCGTGTTGGTACTCTTCTTGGAAGCAATCAAGTCAATATTGCAACCATGCAGGTTGGACGTAAAGTGATTGGCGGTTCCGCAATCATGGTACTGACGATTGATAAAACAGCTCCTCCTGAAGTCTTGGCTGATCTTACAAAACAAGATGAAATCGTGAATGTTCGTGCACTTACGCTGTAATAAGCACAAATTGTTTCACGAACAACAAGATTTTAACTGAATATTCTACAAATAAAAGGCGAATGCGGGTGTAAACCCAGCATTCGCCTCTTTCTATGTGTCGAAATTCACACAATTTTCTGTTTATTTGTGTTCGCAAGGCAAGCAGATCGTAAATGTGCTTCCTTGCCCCCACGTACTTTGTACCGTGACACTGCCATGATGGGAATCGATAATGTTTTTGACAATGGCGAGACCAAGTCCTGTCCCCCCCGAGGAACCGCGCGTACGCGCTTTGTCCGCCTTGTAGAAGCGTTCAAAGATGAACGGCAAGTCTTCGGCAGGAATCCCCTGCCCCTCGTCGACGATCTCAATGCGGATGGCTGGCCGCTCCTTGTAAAGGCCAGTCTCCGCCTTCAAGGCGATACGCGCCCCTGCGGGCGTATGCCTGAAGGCATTGTCGAGCAGGTTGGTCAACACCTGCTCCAAGCGATCCTCATCCGCGCGCTGCAGGATGAGCGGTTCATCCGGCAGCGCCACGCTTAGCGCGATGCCGCGCTCTTTGGCCAGCACCGCGAATTTGCGGTGCATGCGCTTCACCAGGGAGTCGATTTCGACCTCCCTGAAGGCAAGCTCGAGATGGCCGGCTTCCATCCGCGCCAGATCGAGCAGGTCACGGACGAGGCGACCCATGCGGAGCGACTCGTCGTGGATGACCTGCACTAGCTCCACGCGTTCCTCCGGCGTGGAGGGAATATCGTCGAGCAGGGCTTCACTGTAGCCCTGCAGCATCGAAATTGGCGTGCGCAACTCATGCGAGACGTTCGCCACGAAATCCTTGCGCAGCTTATCGAGACGCTCTTCCTCCGTCACATCACGTAGAACGGCCACAGCGCCGCGCACCTGATCATGGGAATAGAGTGGTGTCATCGCCACGGACCACACGCCATTTTGCACATGAAGCTTGGTAGCGGCTTCTTCCGACTCATCGACTACCGCTTCAAAGAGAGGAATCAACGGCACGGGAATAGGGCTGGCGGAGGATGGGTTGCTAAAGCTCATAAGTCCCCAATCTCCAAGCGAGGTATCCGGTTGAGGGAAACGTCTTGGCTCCTCATGATCTTCTGACCATTCAATCGTGCCCCACTCTTGAATGATCTTCTCCCCTTGCGGGTTACTGAGCATGACTGAACCATTCACATCAAGTGTAATGACCGCATCTGTCATACTGCGAAGGATGCTGGATAGATGCTCTTTCTCTTGGCTAAGAGCATGAATGCTCTCCTGCATCTTCTCGCCCATATGATTAAATGTTTTCGCCAACTCACCAATCTCATCCTTGGATTGAATCGGTACGCGTGTGCCGTATTCCCCCATTGTGATGAAGTCAGCCGCTTTCTTCAGTTGCTGCAGCGGCCTTGTGATTCGCGAGAATAAGAAGAATGCGAAGAAGGTAGTCATCAGAAATCCTACAATCGAAACATAAACAAATAATCTTAACATATAGGATTGTGTTGCTTCTAAGGATTGTAAGGACTGATACAGCAAGGTAGCACCAACTATCGCACCCTCCAAATTAAAAAGCGGAACCGCGACAACGAGATATTCAGTCCCAGATTCAAATCGGCCTGTGACTGCTATATTCACTTTTTTATCGATCGTTTGACCCTCAAAGACGGGTTTAAGCTCCTCTGGCTTGTAAAAATCGGAGACGTGGAAATTAACTAATTCACTGCCTTGCGTTGATGGAATAACCATTTCTTTCAAATCATTAGAAATCACAAGCATTCGCGAATCTTGGAAACTAAGCAGCTCATTACTTAACGTGTAGAACTGTTCATTGTACATGTGCTGAGAGGCTTCTTTTGACAGTTTGACAGCCATCGACTTCATATGTTTGGTTTGGTCGGTTGCCTGCGAGAAATAATTTCCCATATAATTGACAAGAAAAAAGCCTAGTATGAGCAAGACAACCCCAACTAGGCCAATAATCGTTAACCACAGCTTTCCTACGACACTTCTGAAAATAAACACTTATTTAGGCACCTCTAGCTTGTAGCCTACACCCCACACGGTCGTAATCATCGCTGCAGCATCCGGGGATACTTTGTTTAATTTTTCACGGAGTCTCTTCACGTGTGTGTCAACGGTACGTAAATCACCGAAAAATTCGTAGTTCCAAACATCTTTCAGAAGCTCCTCGCGCGAGAAAACCTTATCGGGAGAAACAGCCAAATAATGAAGCAATTCATATTCCTTCGGCGTTAGCGCGACTTCCTGACCACCAGCGGTTACACGATGAGCGTCATGCTCAATAATCAAGTTCGGGAATACAATATTATTACTGGAGCTTGCATCCTTGGACAAGTACGCTGTCGCCGAAGAGCGACGAAGAATAGCTTTGACACGGTAAATCACTTCGCGAGGTGAGAACGGTTTAACGACATAGTCGTCCGCGCCCACTTCAAATCCACTTACACGGTTGGTCTCTTCGCCCTTCGCTGTCAGCATGATGACTGGCGTGGACTTTACTTGACGAAGGCGCGCACACACTTCGATGCCATCGATGCCTGGCAGCATAACGTCAAGCAAGATTAGATCAAAGTCGGTTTCGGTTGCCATCCGCAAAGCGGATTCGCCATCTTCCGCTTCTTCAATGAGATAGCCTTCTTTCTCTAAATACATGCGGAGCAATCGGCGAATACGTTCTTCATCATCTACAACGAGTATACTAGGCTTCAATTCCATCGAGCGTCACATCCTTTTATTATTGTACGTGCTTGATTTTAAACACCTGCATAGGAATGCAATCCTGCTATCACTAAGTTCACACCGACTAAGGTAAACATAACTACGATAAATCCAATTACAGTTAACCATGCGGATTTCTTACCCTGCCAGCCTTTGGAGAGACGAAGATGTAGGAATACAGCATAGAATAGCCAAGTGATCAGCGCCCATACTTCCTTCGGATCCCATCCCCAGAAACGACCCCAGGCTTCCTGTGCCCAAATCATCGCGAAGATAAGTGCACCTAGCGTAAAGATCGGATAGCCAATCGCAATCGCCCGATAACTGATTTCATCCAGATCTTCCGCATCCATTCCTTTTACAATCGGGCCAATCGCTGCTCCTAACGGTTTACGAGCTACTAGACGTGCTAGCCAATAAAGGATGAGACCCCCAAGAATGGACCAAATAACTGTGTTTAATTTACGTCCAGCGCTTGCCCCTTCCATCCAGGATGGAGCCGTGAATAAAGGCTCAGACATACCTAGGAAAGACTTCATCTCAACCACTTTGGTATCATACGGTTGTACAATCGGAGGCAATACATAGGTTTCTGTTGTATGGTTCGTTTCCTGTACACCTTGGTTCGTGACAATAACATCTTTGGAGAATACAGCTTTGTAACCTGATCCATTAAATGTAAATATCGAAGCGATAAATGCAACAAGCATTAGAATAAAGAACAGCGTAAGCTCGACACCCCGTTGCTCCTTCTTGTCCGTTTTCGTCGTTCCCGAATAATCTACTGCACGAAGCAGATACATCAAGCCACCAGCAAAACCAACAGCGAAGAAGGCTTCTCCTGTTGCTGCAGTAGTTACGTGAATTTTGAGCCAATAGCTCTGCAAAGCAGGAATCAATGGCTGTACCTCACTTGGGAAAACAGAAGCATATGCAATGATGATAAAGCCTATCGGTAATGCGAAGACTCCTAATACAGGTGTACGATAAATGAGATACACGATCAAGAATGCGCACATGATCATCATCCCTAAGAAGGTCATAAATTCGTACATATTTGAGGTTGGGATATGATCCCCTTCTGCCCATCTTGTGAAGAAGAACGTCACATGACATGCAAAACCGACAACTGATGTGATGAAAGCGACGAATCCCCACTGCTTCGTGTGATCTTCCGGCTTACGGTTGCTCCACCTTTTACCGGTAATCGATAGGACAAACAGGAAGAATGCGAGCAAATATACGAAAAAAGCTATAAGTAAAAATGTGCTGCTGACAGAGTTTACATTCACCCCTGGGTTCCTCCATTTGCTAATGTTTTCGGTGAAACTTCCAAACCATTCTTGTTCAATGCGGCAGCAACTTCATTACGAAGTCCAAACCAGTTCTTGTTCGTGTGGCCGCCGAGAGTAAGCTTGCCATCATCAATTCGAATCCAGATACGGCGATGCTGCCAGTAGAAGCCCATGATGACACCGATCATAAAGATCGCGGCACCAACCCAGATATACGGCATCGCTTTATCTACGCGAATGTTCAGGTAGGTTGTGTAGTTCGCAAACTGGACACCTTCCATGGAGCCAACTGCAATTTTCAACTTCTGGCTTATCGCACCGTTAATCGTATCTTGCGCGAAGGTTTCCTTATCAATTTGCCTTGGGAAATACAGATAAGGTTCACCTTTTTCGGCGAGTCCTGGTCCTGTAATGCTAAAAATAAATGCTGGCGCTTTCGGTTCATTCGACTTCGAGATCGGTTGACCTTTCTCTAAGCCAAACTCTGGGAAGAAGCCTTTCAGCGTAAGCTTATAGGGTCCTACCTGATAGGAATCCTTCGGATTATTCATAGGTAGCTCAAAGCTGCCGAACGTCTCGCCTGTTGTTGGATTGCTAAGTGTAGGCTTCACCGAGATCAGCAGTGGTGTCGCTTTATAATCAAATTGATAGGCTTGCAGGCCTTTGTAATTCAGCGGATGATTCACGATGATGTTGGACTTATGGACTTCTTCCAGGACTGGCGGCTCTGCCCCATCCTCACAATTCGCGGTACAATGATACAAAACGGCTTGCGTTTCATATGTTTTTGGAACGATCTGCCCTTTCGCTTTGATGCTTGCAGGAAGATCTGCTTCATCATAAAGCGTGAGTGTAAATTTCTCATTTTTGATGTAATACGACGTATGTGGGATTGGCTTCGTTTCGCCTTCTAGAATGCCCATGTATTGATCCATATGCCAGCCAGGAATACTCCGCATCAACACACCGATTAGGAAGATAATGAGTCCAATATGATTGATGTAGGGACCCCAACGGCTAAAGCGATATTTCTCAGCTAGAAGAGCGGAACCATCGGTATGTACACGGTAATTTTTTTTGCGGAGAAGCGCACCTAGCTTGTTCGTCCATGCGATCTCATCCGTACCTGCAGGTAAGTCAGTTACGAGTGTAACATTTTGCCTAACTAGAAAATTGATATGCTTGCGTACTTGCTGCTTGGATAATGCCCGATACAAGGGGAGAACTCGGTCCAAACTGCAAATGACAAGCGAAGTCCCAATCATGAATAATAAGGATATGAACCACCACGAGCTGAAGGTATGAGAGAAGCCTAGAAAGTGATAAATACTTCCTAGTTTTCCATAATTTTCGGTGTAATATTGAGACGGATCCATGTCCAGAAATGTATTCTCTTGTGGAAAAATCGTGCCTACAGCCGACGCCAGCAACGTAATGAAAATGATCCATACCGCTATTTTGACCGAGGAGAAGAAATTCCAGACTTTATCAAGCAGGGATGGATCTGATTTCTGCGAACGACGAGCCATGCCATCATAGCGCATTTCCAGAATGTCTCTGCCATCGATATCGATCAGCGGATTGCCACACGATTCACACAGCGTGGTGCCTGTGGGGTTCTGATGCCCGCAATCGCATTTGGTATTGTAGAACATGATGACCTCCTAAAAACATTGAACATGCGTGTGCATTACAATTTACTAACCAAAGTAGACAGCGTCTCGTCAATATAAGACTCATCCATCTGGCCTATTTTTTTCACAGCTATTCTGCCATCTTTCCCTATGAAAAAGGTTGTCGGATAATCCATGACGCCATACAATTTGCGTACGACCTCATTGGCATCCAAAAGCACTGGCATATTTAATTTGTATTGCTCCATGAAGCCTTGTACGGTAACTTTATTCTTGTCCACGTTGACCTCTAGGAATACAACATCCTGGCTCTTATACTTGTCATACATCTTCTGAAGATCAGGCATTTCTTCCTTACAAGGTGGACAAAACGTCCCCCAGAAATTCACTAACACCACTTTCCCCTTATAGTCAGAAAGCTCATGCGTCTTGCCATCTAACCCAATTAAGGAGAAGTTTGTCGCTTTATCTCCCTGCTGCGGGTACTTCTTGCTCGCTGAAGCAGACAAATTTGTAATAATCGTAAACACGCCAATAATGAGCACGATTGCAAAGATCCCAATCTGTACCCACTTCTTATTACGACCCACTGTTAATCACCTTCGCTTTTTCGACAATGTTAGTTTTTGCATATCGAATTATACCCTTATTATAACGAAAAGAAGGCCAATTCTTATTGGCCTTTTTGAACGTTATGTGTCCTTAGAGCTTCGTTCCTAAGCTCCTCAACTTCTTTGGGCGTCAAGTGGCGATACTTCGCTCTTGGCAGGCCAGTTAAGAAGATGGGACCGAATTTAATCCGCTTTAATTTGATAACGGGAAATGAAATCGCCTCAAACATCCGTCTAACTTGGCGGTTTCTTCCTTCATAGATCGTGATCTGAATAATCGACTCATTCTTCTCCATGTTCACATCAGCATATTCGACCTCTGCAGGTGCTGTCATGCCGTCTTCTAACTGTATGCCCATTTTGAGCTTATCTAATAACGTGCCGTGGGGCACCCCTTTTACCGTCGCTTGATACGTCTTCGGTACATGGTGCTTTGGATGCGTGAGCAAATGAGCAAATTCACCGTCATTCGTTAGAATGAGAAGACCTTCCGTATCATAATCCAGTCGACCGACAGGATATACACGTTCTCTAATCCCTGGCAAGAAGTCTGTGACAACTTTACGTCCTTCAGGATCCGTTGCGCTCGTAATAACACCTTTGGGCTTATTTAAAATGACATAGATCTTCTTCTGTTGACCTATCGCACGTCCATCTACCCTAATTTCATCTTCAGCTGTATTGACTTTCACACCCAGCGTCGTGACGACTTCACCGTTCACTTGCACGCGTCCCGCTGTAATGATTTCTTCACATTTCCGGCGGGATGCGATCCCAGCTTCGGCTAATACTTTTTGCAGTCTTTCCATTGTCCGCTTTCACCTCAAGTTAATGATAACGGACTTAACCGCAAATCTCAAGCGGCAACCCGCAATAACTGACAGAAGGTGACAGAATGATGGCTTTGATAGCAGTACCCTTTTAAGAAAATACCAAATAACAAATAAAAAGCGATGCAATAAAGCCAACGGCATCAGAAATTAAGCCTACTTTAAGGGCGTAGCCTGCTTTTCTAATCCCAATTGCGCCAAAATATACCGTTATCACATACAAAGTCGTATCCGTGCTCCCTTGCACGGTGGACGCTATCCGCCCGATCATCGAATCTGGACCAAATTGCTCGATCAGATCCGTCGTAAAAGCCAATGAGCCCGCTCCCGTAATAGGTCGCAAGATGGCTAACGGCAGCACCTCTGTTGGCACCCCTATGCTTTCGAAAAAAGGTCGCATCCAACCAATCAGCAAGTCCATCGCACCGGAGGCACGAAACACAGAGATCGCAACCATCATGCCGACGAGGTGAGGAATAATTTTGATCGCCGTATCGAAGCCATCCTTGGCTCCCTCTACAAACGATTCATAGACAGGTACCTTACGATAAGCTGCGTATAAGGGAATGAAAACAATCATGATCGGGATTGCCCAAGCCGAAATGAGCGAAACGAGTGCGTACATGCTGGTTCATCCTTTCAGCGGAGGGATAGGTGAGCGCGATCTGCGATACCATCGATCCACGAATATGGCCGCTGTTGTTGAAATGATGGTCGCAATGAGTGTTGTGCCTACGATTTCTGCTGGGTTCATGGAATTGAAATTCATCCGAATGGCGATAAGCGTCGTCGGAATCAAGGTGATACTCGACGTGTTGAGTGCTAATAGTGTACACATGGCCGTACTCGCCTCCTCCTTATTCGGATTCAGCTTTTGCAGCTCCTGCATCGCTTTAATCCCCATCGGTGTGGCAGCGTTACCTAAGCCTAGGATGTTTGCACTCATGTTCGACATGATATAGCCAATCGCTGGGTGGTTCTTAGGAATGCTTGGAAATAGGAAACGTACCGCAGGCTGAAGAAGTTTGGCAAGCTTGAGTAAAACGCCCGCATCTTCCGCTATACGCATCATCCCCATCCAGAATACTAAGACACTAATTAATCCAAAACATACCGTAACGCCATTTTTCGCCCCATCAAATGCCGCTTGTGTAACAGACTCTACATCTCCATTGATTGCCGCGACGAGGAAACCGACGACGATAAAAAACAGCCATATCCAATTCACCATAGATTAGCACTCCTTACCCTTTTGCTCGAAACACATACCTAAATTAATCCGCCCACTTGGAGCCAGATAGATTGAAAAGTCCCTGCACTAGCATCCTGCAGATGTAACCATATCGTGTCAGCATCGTTTCCTTATATGGACTGCTAGATTGATAAGAAAACGTCACTTTCTCAGGTACTTGCAGCAATGGATTCGTTTTATCATAAATCGGAATGGTCTGAATCCGTTTATTCTTTAAAGAAATCTGTAGAGATCCACGCTCAGCTAACCGATACTCGGTCGTCATCGGATCTAGTAAGGTTACTTGGTGTGTTAAGCTTGAAGATTCCCCCTCTGACAGGGGATATTTGAATGTTCGGCTTGCCACCCATGGCGTACCTTCAATGGCGTCGCCTTTTTTCACAAGGGTTTGCAGCGGGAAATTCTTAAAGCCATATTGGAGCAGCCTTGCATGGTCCGCCCAGTCATCTCCGTCATTCAAGGTAACCACGACAAGCTGCTGTCCGTCTCGCGTTGCTGAAGACACTAAACAGCGCTTAGCCAGCTTGGTGTATCCCGTTTTCACACCATCTGCACCTTCAAACATGGAGAGCATCTTGTTTTTGTTTAGCCAGGAATAATCCCATGCCTCATTCGGATTTGGCACTTTTTTCAGCTTCGTAGACACGATCTCAGCGAAAACACTATTTTTCAGCGCGTAGGCTGTCAGTTTAGCCATATCATTAGGACTAGAGCGATGACCCTCTCCCTCGTCAAGCC
>NZ_JBFUHL010000075.1:0-19629 GCF_056402415.1 Paenibacillus sp. P4_A9 | reverse complement strand
CCTGTACAGTTATTGCAACACTCTCATCTATGCCTATTTGGTCTACATTTTTTGTCAAGTGGAATGCCGCTGACTCACTGGCATGTACCTTAGTTCCTTGACAGGACAAGATGATGCAACATAATAGCGCCCAACTTAAAATCGTAACCCGTTTCACGATGACAGCACCTCTTTTTGTAGGAAGATAGGAAGAGGACTCATGCCCTCCTCCTTTCTTGCTTGAATAATTATCGGTTCAACAAACGTCTAACAACAAAGGCTAGTTCGTACAGCCCTACTTCACCGTTACCGTCCAAATCCCATTTCACGTTCCATCCACTATCTGTGGACTTCAACCCATAGTGACCTGCAATTATACCAATATCACTGATGTCAATCCCGTTTAGGCCATCCAGATCACCGGTTTGACTCGTAATGACGAATCCGTCAAATACAGTAATTGCCGAGTTGAGAGCTGTGGCTGCGTTGTTCAATTGCGATTCTGTCGCGCCCGAATCAGCTGCGACCACTTTAGCAGCGTTCAAAGCTGTTTGCAGCGCATCGATTGCCCTAGCTGGATAATCACCGATTGCAGTACCTGCTGTCGCATTCGCGAGTTTCGTCTGAGCAGCAGAAATCGCTGTCGTTAAAGCAGTTGCATTAATGATAGCAACATTTACTTCTGCGCCTGTTACAGCAGCATTCAATCTAATACCGTTTCCATCCGAAAGGATATCTTGTTGTACGCTGATGCTGCCAATTCCTGTTGCGTTCGCAACTGGCATAAAGTTCACTTTAATAAGTGCTGGATGATTTCCATCAAGTGCATTTGTCGCACCTGGGTGAACGACAACCATATGCAATGTGCCTGTTGTTGCATCATCTGAAACATCAACCGTTGTGCTTCCATCTAAGGAAGTGGAAGTTGCACTGCCAAAAGTAAACTTCGTTTTGTCGTACTTGATAACAACATCTTGTGCAGCTACGTGTTGAACGCCTGTTACCCCGAATTGCAATGCTACGCTCTCCGTAGATCTTACAGAGCTAGGGCCAGTCAAGACCACAGAGCTTGGATCATTATAGAGATATACTCTCAATGGTGCTTTGAAGTTCGGCAACATACCGCTTGTTACACCCTGCGGAAGCTTTGTCTCATCAATAACGCCGGTAAGGTTGGTAATTAAAGAATTAAGTTTATAATTCGCTTTAATAGTTGCAACATCCCAATTCACTGGCAAATCTACTGAAGGAAGTACACCGTTCGCCGCCCCAGGTTTATAGGAGGTATACGCTTTAATTGTTGAAGGAAATAGAGCTTTAATTTCGCTATCACTTGCTGTATTGATATTGAATGATGCAGGAACTGCAATTTCACGATCGATGCTTTCATATTCTCTGATTATGTTTTCAGTATCACCTTGCTTAATCCAGTCCTCGGTAATTCTGGAGAAGGCAATATTTTTATAGCTAGACAAGGATTGATTATTGGCATCCTTATCAAGAGACGAGAAGAATCGGCTGAAGCTGATCAGGATATCCCCATTATCTGCTTGAGTTATAGCAGGGTAATGGTAGCTTCCCGTACTGCTTCTTGTATCCATCACAAGATGCCTTCTATATTTCCACGTTTTCCCTTCATCGTCTGAAAGAGCGACAGCCAACGTGTTTCGGCCCGATTCCGTATCTACGTGAACAAATGCCCAATGACCGCTCTTAAGCTGCAGAAGATCGTGCCCTACACCCGGATCCTGCACTTCAGGAACGTCCTTGACCGTTGACCATGTCAATCCTTTGTCTTTGGACTCGGAAGCCACCACACGATAAGGTCTTGGACCGTTGTCACGCATATAAGCTACAATCGTTCCGTCATTCTTTTGTGCCATCGTGGCCTGAATGTTGGCTACCCCTACAATAGGCTCACTCATCTCCCAACGAACCGAGTTTTCCTTAAGAGGTTTGGAAGGATCATACTCTGTAAATGCCATAATGCTCATTTCCAGCATATCTGAATACAGGGGCAGAATTAAACGAACTTTGCCGTTGCCAAGAGCTACCTCAAACGGCTTATCTTTGGTTTGCCAGCCGATTCGACGGGCATACGGGTAACCTGAACGATCTTGATAAATGACGTCCGCTACGGTCGGAGCGTACAGATATTTAGTTGGGTCGCCGCCAATAAGCTGCATAGTCTGCGCGACTAGACCATCAAATTCAGCTTCATTTGCTTTCCGGCTCAAACCTGCTCCGCCAACTGCAACTGGTTTAAACAAATACTCTTTTTGCTCAGCAAGCTTGGCTTTTATCGTATTCACGAAACCTTTTGCCAACTCTGGGCGCGCTACAACAGGTGCTGTGGCCCAAGAAGGTCTACTAGCTAATGGTACCCCAGATCTATCATCGAGCGATAGACTTATATTATCGTCTGGACTGTCTGGATTGACTGTACCGCCAATGTTTTTACCGAGTTTAATCCCAACATTTTCAGAAAATGTCCAATTTGGCACTTTGTTGCCAACCTTATCAAACTCATAGCTGCCTTTTTCGGCATAAGCATATCTAGGTTGGGAAGTTTGCCATCTGCCTGCCAATACGGGATACCAGAAAAACCAGAGACGGTCGCCGGAATCAACGTATACGACAGGATTAATATCAGCAATATCTTGTGCATCGGTCATTACGAACGGTGTCGTCCACGTTGTGCCACCATCCGCTGACCGCGCTCCCATAATTCGAGTCGTAGTCGCATCTCGTTCACCATTTCCCTGAAACCATACACATAACAACTCTCCGCTTGGCAATTCTACAATGCTGGACCCGTGTATGTGGTCTCCTGTGTTACCATTATCCTTGATTGGATTGAAAATACTTACAGCTGTATCAGAATAGCTAAATGTTCCCGTAGGAGCAGCCAAGGCAGCAGGAACTATGCTTGTTACCGAGATCGCCGCACAAACAGTCAGTGTAGTTAGTAACTTGAATTTCCTTTTCATCTACATTACTCCTTTCAATGGGTAACTTAGTTAACTTTAATGATGCATTTATAAATTGTTCCGTATTGGTTGCTTACAGCAGTTATCATTGCAGTTCCTGCTTTAAGTGCAGTCACGACCCCGGTCGTGGAGTTAATTGTTGCTACAGAAGCCAAATCTGAAGTCAATGTAAGTGTATTGATTGCTACATCGGACGATACTCCGCCTATTGTTAGGTTGTACTTGAGTGGCGTAGTTCCTCCTACGTTCAGTACAATTGTCGGCAACCCTGTAACGCTGTCATTAGTCGGTGTAAGTCCAGCGCCGTATGTTGCTGTCGTAACAGAACTAAATAACGTCCCAATCTCGGTGCTTGCTATTTTAGAGAAGCCAATCGTTGGGCCAGATGGTGTTTTATAGGTGTAGTTCATCAAAGCGTTCCCAGCTTTATCAACAACAACCGATGGATATTCATAGGTCTCACCATTGTTCATGCCATCCTTAATCATAATCGGCTTCCAATGCAATCCCTCATCAGAAGAAATCAATAAACTGAAAGAACTTCTATTACCGTCTTGCATAGGCTTAACTGCACCGCGAGCGGTTTCTTGATTCGTAGCTATCAACCAGTCGCCATTTGGAAGCTTGGAAAGTTCAAAGCCGCCATCGTTCTTCAGAATAGGATCGACTTTCGGAACACTCCATGTTGCTCCTTTATCGGAGGACTCAGAGTATGTTGTGTGCCATGCCATACGTCCGTTTCTGCCGTCTAACTTACCGCTTCTAAAGTAACCGCGAATCGTGCCATTACTCATTTCAATCAACGAGCCTTGAATCGTACCCGATCCTACAATAGCGTCACTAAATTTCCAAGTGATGCCGCGATCGTCGGTATACGCGCAAACTGAATTTGACAACGAATCCGAATATAACGGCAAAATTAATCTTTTGGTTACGCCATCTGCAAGTGTTACTTCAATCGGTTTATTTTTGGTTTGCCATCCAAGTCTGCGGAAAATGGGTCCCCATGTATTTACGTTATTATCTGCACCTGAAGCACGTTCAATTGAATTTTTAATAATTGGCGGCTCATATTTGGTATAACCACCAGTACCATTCGGAGTAAAGACTCCATTGGTAAGCAAATTGACGACTTCAGCTGTTCTACCTTCATATACATCATCGTAAGGCTTTGCAGAATTCAAATATGAAACGTACTGATCATATTTATTTCTCATCGAGACAACAAAGCTGTCTGTAATATAACGCGGAGAAGCGTCAAACTTTGAAGTTACTGGTACATACTTTGACGGGTCTAGATAAGTCGCTTGAGTCACTGATGTACCCACTGAACCTGGTTTTATATACTTAATATCAGCGCCCTTGACGCCATAGGTCCATTGTCCACTTGTGAACTTACCTTCGCCAACCATGCCATCTCCAACATTGGTGTAGATTGGCTGTGGATAGTGCCACTTCGCATTTCCGCCATTGTGAGCGTCATACTCGTAGCTGCCCTTATCGGCATACATAAACTTAGTTTGAGTAGATACCCATTGTCCATTGTAAATTACGCCATAGAACAACCATAGTCTTTCTTGACTATCTACAAAGAGAACCGGGTTGTTATCTGGGAAATCCCAAGTATCATAAACAACAAATGGTTCTGTCCAAGTTTTACCGCCATCTTTCGAGCGAGAACCGATCAGTTTGGTTAAATTCCCATCCCTTTCGCCATTTCCGTTAAACCATACAGAGAAGAGTGTACCATCTGGCAGTTCTACCATAGTAGAACCGTGATTGGCAAGCGTGTCGACGGGCATCATTCTAGAATGGGAAATGCCTTCTGGCGCTGCTGAATCCGCAACTACAGAACCAACTACAGAACCAAACATACTAAAAGCTAAACTTAGAGATAATAAGAGGCTTAAACGTTTCATCTTCTTCAAACTGGGTCACGTCCTTTCATATTGTTAAAAAACTACCCTTTTAATGCTTGTTTTCTTTTCTTTTCTTTTTCTTTTCTTTTACTTTTCTTTTACTTTCCCCTTTCCTTTCATTTCTTTATCTTAAAAGAACTTTGACGCAACACCGAAAAAGGTCTGTATCAAAAATTCTATTAATTCAACTCGACTGTGTATACGCTTACATATCAGTCAGTAAATTCAATTCATATATTCCCCTAGTTTGATTTCAGCGAATACATCCTCATGTAAGCAGTTTGCCTTACACGAGGATATTAGCACACCTTTTTAGAGCATTAGAATAGCCAAATTGGTGTTTTATGGCACCGTTTTTCCGCTTTTCGGAGCTTGATTCATTTCTCCGCTATGATGCAAATAGTCCTATTCCCCGATATAATCACGCTAAGACGATCTGGAGGAATCATTCCAATATCTTTGGTGTATCTTGATCACGATTTTCTTAATGCTGGTACTCTCTGCTGCGCAGCAACAAGGACGATGAACATCCGTAGGGTAGAAAACGGCAAACATGCCGGGTTTTAAATAAATCACAGATTCGTCCTCGACGCTAAAGTCGTAAAACGCAATGTCTTGTAAATCAAACTTTTCTTCTATAACTTCATGTTTAGGGGACAAGCGAGAAACTCCTATTTTTTCTTCCCCCGATACTAGAAACTGAATATCAGTGTAAAGTTTGTGGGATTCCGGTTTAAAGCTTGAAGGCGGTCTCGTGTTCGTCTCTTGAACCATTGCAAACATCCATTCACCGTCCAGCTCGTACTTCCCATTTTCCGCTTCGCTCAGATTGCCGTTAATAATAGCGTCGATTCCTTTTTGGATATAAGAAGGATATAAGTGCCTTTCTTCTGCATAATGACGGATATCGCCTAGAATCATAATCGTGCCTCCCGTATTTTGTAATTAGCCTGTTCAGAAAATATCACCTTGATTCAATTACCATCCCAGCCACATTGACCAATGACTAAGATCCAAATAATCACCTGCGATATGATCGGCTCCCGCCTTCAATAGCCGTTCCTCTTTAATCGGATCGATGCCTTCGCGTTTATACTCATCGCTGGCCAATCCAATAGTCAGTGCATCTTTCTCTTTGCCTAACCGAATTTCCACCTTCCCATCGCCGATTACAGCCAACTCGCCTCCCGCGAATCCTTTCACTTCCAACAAATCCTTGATCACCTTTTCTTTGGAGCAGTCAGACCGGCCGACAGGAGCCCCTGCTATTTCTTTGAAAAATTGACGAACTCCAAGCACTTCCGCCTCATGGAGGACATCAGGATGATCGGTCCCGCTTGCTACGTACATCTCAATTTGTCGGCTCTGGAGCTCAATTAGAAAATGGATTGCCCCTTTCATCAAAAAATGGTCTGCACTCAACTCGCCTTGTTCTAGCTTACGAATGCGATCATTCACCTGCTCAAGCAGCCGACGGTTATATTCGGCTTTGAAATCCCAGGCATTCCAACCGGTTTGATTCCAACCTTTGTTCCGTACTTGCTCAGTAAGCCATTCCATTTGAAGTACAGTTTGGATACCGGCTGACTGCTGAATATACGCATCAATTTCCGCTTCTAATTGTTTCTCCTCCTCCTCATTCAACCTATGAGGTCCAAGGATGCTTTCTTTCATAAATGGAGCCATGATGTGTTCCCAACCCGCTCGCAAAGTGGACAGTGTTCCGTCGAAGTCGAACAATACAGCCCGAATTGCAGGTCTTGTCTTCGTGTTCATCCTAATTCCTCCTATCCGATTCCATATATCTCTATGTCTTCATACATATTGCCTCGTGCCTGTTAAGAATCTCCTCTGGACTGGCCGTTCCGGTCATCCCCAGCTTCTTTAAAACAACCGCCGTACTGAGATGAGCAAAGGCAATCGCATTAGGTCCCTGTAAACCCAAAGCGAGAACACAGAGGAATGAAGCGGCAAAGCAATCCCCAGCCCCAACGATATCAATCGGTGAATCAACTGGTATGGTTGGAACGTGAATATATTCGGCGTGGTCAAACCAAATCGCCCCGTGCTCTCCAAGCGTCATACAGCAAGGAGCGCCATTCTTCTGGGCTAGTCTCTTACCTGCTTCAATCCAATCCTTCCACGCTGACGCCGCCAAATCGTAACCGGGGCGATGCCAGCTTAAACTTTCCACCTCATTTGGCTTGACAATCACCTCTTCAAAGAGTCCGATTCGGTCACGGCTGTCGACCACAATTAATTTGCCACGTCGTGCCCATTCTGTTAACTTCTTGCGAACTTCTTGACCAATAATGCCATACTTAAATTGGTCATTCACAACGACTGCATCGGAAGACTCCATAATCTGGTCGATTTTCTCCAATAGTTTTTCCATTTGCCTATCGGTCAAGGAAGTCATATTAACGAAATCAATCCTGGCATCTTCTTGCTTCGCGTTCTGGAGTCCCCATCGAATGGGTTTGCAATATGCAGGTGTAATCCAGTTGTCATCGACCAGCATGAAGGTATCATTGATCCCTGCCTTCACAAACAAATCGCGCAGAATACTTCCTCGCCAATCTGGGCCAATGACCGAACAGACAGATACCTCTTGACAGCCAAGAGCTTTCAGATTGATTGCCACATTACCTGCCGCTCCCGGCGAAAAGATTTCCTGTACAATGGGCAAAGAATGATGCGGCGTCTCTCTTGAGAGCTCGCTTTTGGTCATATCCGCGTGCCAATAAATATCAACACATGCGTCGCCAATGACTCCGATTTTCAATTTCGAGATGTCAGACAATATGGTGTTCAACATTTCGCGAGAGAGCGGCTCACTCCTACATCGGTATGCATCATCATTAACATTTTGCATCATAGCAGCCTCCTGATCACTCAATTGGATCCCTTAAGCTTTTTATTTTTTTCCAAATAACTGGAATAGTTACTTGATGAAGCCCTTCAAAATGATACCCTTTGCCTCCCAAGCTTGTCGGTCTGTGAATGATATTTTTTCGCGGACGATAGTAATAATCCCACTCCTCATAGCCAACCTTCTTGTGATAGTTGCCTAAGCGAACGATATCAAAATTTGCTGTTGTAATCTGATGTACATCGTTCCCTAGATTTCTCGCAATGGATAAGGCTTTCAAGAACACTTCAGGTCCGGTTACGGTCGAACCGAAATTGATAAATGCGCCCCCTTCGAGATTCGCTACACTGTGACAGTAAGCTTGAAAATCGAGTCCGCTCGCAAGCCCTTGGTCCCCAAAGTTTCCGTCAGGATGGAGTTGAATATCATCTGTTCCGATTGTGATATGGCATGTATATGAGACTTCTGCTGCCATACAAGTCCCCATCAGGCTTTGTGAAAAATAAGGGAAATCATCCACATGCTTCGACGCGTAACGAATGACACTCTCGCCATAGCCCAAACCCATCTCCCTGCCCTCAGTCAAGGCCTTGTGAATCATCTCTCCTGGTTCCTGCCACATCCCTCTTCGGCCTGTCACAAGTGAGCCATCCTCTATTTCCTCGGTATGCCCGAACGCAGCTAACTCTAGATCCTGAAACAATGCGGCCCCATTGACGGCTAGGTGAGTAATCGCTCCCATGCGGATTAAATCGTTCAAATAGGAGGTGACACCGCTGCCGACCACATTCCCCCCAAGTGACACAAGAACATGCTTACTTTGACTTGCGGCATGCGTCCATCTCGATACGAACTCTTCGAGCCCTTCCGATGTCCATTCGGGTATGTCCGTCTTCCCCGGAATCTGAACCTCCTCCACCCTCAGCTTGCTCCTTCTTTCCTGGATGGGAAACAGCCGAACGCTTTGCCGAATAACTTCACTTACATTATTTGCCATGTATGTTGGAGACAAATCCAAGTCCATTTTCCGTTTTCGCTTTAGAATTTCATGAAAAAAATGCGGGATAGTTACCTGATGAAGTCCATGAAACAAGTGACCGCTGCCGCCAATCTCCTTCAAATGGTCCATGAAAACTCGGCGCGGTCGGTAATAATAATCCGGGTCTGAATCCGCTGGAATTTCACTGCCGGTAACGGGTACGATGTCAAAGTTCGCAGCCATAATGTTATCCATCTTTAGTCCAACATTCCTAGATAGGCTTAACGCCTTGAGAAAGATTTCAGGGCCGGAGATGGCGGAGCCGAAATTGAGAAATACGCCGCCTTCGTTCATCTGGCTAACCGATCGGCACATGGTCTCAAAATCTCTTCCGCTCGCAGTTCCGAGCGCTTCGAAATCAACGATCGGATGCTGATGAATAATATCAGTTCCGATGGATATATGGCATGTGTACGGTACCCCATAGCGCTGGCATTGAACAAAAACACAATCGTCAATATGCGGGAACCGTTCCGGATGTGCTGATACATATTCGAATAAACTTTCACCATATCCGAGACCTTTGGCGACGCCCTGCTGAATCGCATCATTCATATAGTGACCGGTTTCTTCCCACATACCGAAGGAGCCGTCTTCGATTGAACTAGCGACGTCCTCTGAGGTTTCCCCAATGAAGGCCAGTTCAAAATCATGAATGCTGGTCGCCCCATTTCCCGAAACGTGGGTGATAATCCCTTCCTTAACCAGCTCTATAATATAGCGAGACAACCCGTTTTTGATCACATGTGCGCCCATCGACCATATGACAGGCTTCCCTTGCTTTCTCATCAGGAGTACCTGATCCACCAGCTCATAAAATGCTTCAGGTGCTTTCCAACCAGCGTGTTTATGCTCATTTGGCCTTGCCATGTTTTTGATTGTGACAAGGTTGGTTCTGATCTTTACCGTATTCGTCTTGATTTTCTCAAACGTGAGTTTAGGCGTCCGATATTCCATCGAGCGGAGCCTCCTTTTTCAATGATGAATTACAGTTGCACAATGTCGATTTCGAGCCCCCCTCTAGCCCCTCATTTTATTAATCTCATCTGTCAACTGAGAGACATAGGAAATTAATTCATCCGCAATCCGCTCATGGCATGGGTCAAAAGGTAAGATCGGCTCTCTCACGAGCGGGGTATTGTAAGTCCCTTGCTTGTGTAAGAGTCGTTTGAAGAAGTGGATCGACACGTCCAGATGCTGGTTCGCGAATGCCAAAACAGGCAGTAGCCGATAAAATAACTTTACTGCCTCCGCTCTCTTCCCCTCCGTATACATTCGATATATTGCGGTATACACTTCATGCATGCCTGTAGGCATAAAGGCATGAATCCCACGGTCCAAGCCCTCAATGAACTGTGTCACGGCCCATCCACCCGCAACATGCAGGCCGCCGCCAGTGGCTTCCAATACCTGACTGTACTTTACACCTGCAGGAACCACCTCGATTTTATAGCTGCGGAACGCCTCAATCTCGCGGAACAGCTTGGCGATTAGCGGCACAGGCACACCGAAACCGGAAGGATCCCAGTCCTGCAGCATCATAAAACCAGGATTGACGTCAGCGATCTCCCTTACATCCCGCTCGTATTGCTGGTTATCTTGATACGGAATATTCACCAGAATTCCAGCACACCCTAGTCCGATGAATTGTTCTGCATACTTCAACCTCTCAGCAGGGGAAGCTGCTGTTGCTCCACCGATGACAGGAACACGGCCGCCTGCTTCCTCAACCACAACCTGAGTCATACGCAACCTTTCCTCTGGTGTCAGTTTATACAGCTCCGCTGCCAGACCGGGCACGAGAATGCCCACTACTCCTGCGTCCAACGCCAAACGGACATTCCGCCGCAGCGAAGTCTCGTCCAGCTCGTTCTCTATGGTAAACGGAGTATTCAAAACCGTAATAATGCCTCGCATTGTTAATGGATCCACAGTTGCCACACTCCTTAGGTATTAATATGAAACGGCAAATTATTGTGTAATGCCACCTAAGTATAAGCGTCTCGCAAAAGTGATGAACATCACCAAATTGCCATATCATGAACCATTTTAGCTCTTCCTGGGTATGTTCCATTTTTCCGCTTATGTTTCATTTTTCTTCTAGATACATGACCAGCTATGCTTCATCCTTCGTCTTGTTCCATTTAACCGCATCGATGTTTCAAATCCTTATATAAAAAATAATAAGAAAAGAGGCTGTCCCGTCGGTTATTGACCGAAGGGACAGCCTCTGTGATACGAATAGCTCTTTATCGATTAAAAGTTGATGACGACAGTGCGAGAACTTTCCACATAATCGACCTTTGCACCTAGCGTTTCTGAGAGTAACCGCACAGGAATCATTGTTGTTTCATCGATCAACTTCGCAGCTGAATCCGTCGGATATTCTTTACCATTAATTGCAAAAGCATTTCGATTCGTATAAAAGATGATTGTCTTGTCTTTCTTTTTATAAATAGCTGCCTTACTAGCATCATCCCACTCAACAGAAGCACCGATAGCCGCCGCAAGATCTCTGATGTATAGATAGGACGTTCCATCTGAAATGTATGGCTTTTTCTTCATCGTAAATGGCATTAAATCCAAGTAATACGAATCCGCATTCAAGCCAAAAGTAACTGTATGCTTTCGATTCATACCTAATATAGACATTGGACTACTGTACGCAGCTGAATCGCTGTGTAGTTTTAACACACCGAGTCCCTCTTTGGGTTCTGTTCGGAATGTCCATTCCTTGGTGAAAGGTTTGGATGAGCCATTCTCCATCGTGGCTGTAAGACTCACCTTTGCCTTGTACGTGGTGTCCAGTTGAAGCGGCTTTTCAGGAATGATAATAATTTCATTATCCAAATGCTCATCATTTTCCGTGGAGTTCACCCATATTGGGACTTTATTTCCGTTTATGTCTTTTAGTTCCGCTTCAATGAGGCTGACCTTTTTGACATCTATATCGTTCACAGCTGCCATAATTGGATATCCGACTGGATATTCAGCTGCTGGATGGATACGCACTGGATCAGGATGCTCATGTCCATCAAACTGGGTTGGTACATAAAAATCATTACTACCAGGTGAAACGATTAGATCAGGAGATTTCCCTTCTTCAGAACCAAATTCAATAACATGGTAATCACCTTTTTTATAGACACCTACCTCGAAAAGACCCACCATCATGAACGGGGAACGATGGTATGGAGCGTCAAAGAGCTCATCGATCGCTTCCACAAGCGATGAATGATTATAGGCCACATCCTCACCAATTCCGTGCATATAGCTGATATATTGCTTTCGTTCCGTCAATGTCTTGCCAATATAACCAGGTAACGACGGATTTTCATCATGCAAGGAGACGGATGTGTTAATAGCATCGATCTTATTTTGGTACAAATATTCCGCATGCTTTTGCGCAGCTGTGTTCAACTTGTCGCTGAATTTGACCGCTGGAAGACCAAGTTTGGCCCGATAATCGTTGATGGCCCTCAGACCTTCCTGCTGCTCTAAAGTTGTAACGGTCGAAACCGAGGAAGCATTGGGCAGTACTGTAAATTCCCAATTCATGTAAATCGGCTCATAGCCACTGAATGAAATTGTAAATCGAGCCTTGTACTCGCCTGCCGCGAGATCGGTTGACGGGACATGTATATATTTGGATAAAACAGGATCGTAGGTCATTGTTTGCTCATGTCCATTGAGCAAGAACTGATAACTATCCGGCTTCATTCCCTCACTGAAATGGATTTCAGCTCCGATCTCAGGTTTCAGAATTCCTACATTCCCCTTGGGAAAGGTCATATAACTATAGGACATCGCATAGGAAGGTTGTGCCGGGATAATCAAAATCGAAAGCAATAAGCACATTGCTACAAACACTTTTACCAATGAAATCCGCCATGCCTTTATCATGTTATGCTGCCTCCTATTCTATCAGTAAGAAACTATTTATTTATCATAGCCTCCATAGGAAAGTTAGACAACTATTAGTTAGATAACAAAAGCGGGACGAAGCAGAATTAATTCTCTGCTTCGTCCCGCTTTTGTTGTTTTTTGCCCTGAACTATTCTTGAATCATAAATTCAGCTAATTGCTTTTGGGCAGAATCGTTACATTGCCTATAACTCCGCTCGCGCCGCCAAGTACGATTTTGAATGTTACTTGTTTAGTGCCATTGCTCGAAAGCGCTTTGACTGTCGTAGGCGCAAGATTAATCTTGAGCAGACCATTCTTACTCACAAAATACTGTGGCGCCGTAAACGTAGTCGTAAAATCAGTACCTTTGATGAGCACCTGAGACCCTGCGTCATTGGTAGCAGTGATCGAAGATACATACGATGCACCTGTAGATCCACGTCCCGAATTAACATCGAAGCTGTAAACATCATAGGTTACACTAGTTACACTAAACGTCGGCATCACGGAATACGGCGCTTGAATTTGATTCACAGGCGCAGCATCTGTAATAATTCCGCTATCGAGCGCGATCCAATAGCCTGTCGTGTAAATAGACGGATCATAAAGCAAGCCAAAGTTATTATTCTTCACATGGCCGGTTTGTGCGCCGTTCCAGCCAGTTGCGAATGGAGTGTCAATAAGCTCACGCTCGTTTAAGAATTCCGCATTTCTATCATCTTCCGTTTGCACGGAATTATACTTGAACGATCCTCTTTCATCCAACGGCAATACCCGGTTGGACACTGGAGCAGCGCCGATAAGCATATCTTCTCCTGCAGTGGAGTAGAAATAATCAGTTCGATTTGCGTAGTTATTCGTTATCATGTTTCCGTAACCGTATTGAGGAATGCGAGATAGAATCCAAGTATCATGCTTAACTTGTTCATCGATGTTAGGATCGTTCGGATTCATGATTTTTTGCAAATACGTATAAGCAGGAATATCTGAATTAATTAATACTTGATTGTACACATTTCCGTAAGCCTTTTGAATCGCCGGGTATTGTGAATCATTTTTGGCGACGACCGCTAGTGGATAATAGATTTCAAACATCATCATTGCGTCGCTATGATTGAAGCTTAATCTCATTGCATTTTTGTTCGTTAATTGATCATAGAAATCGATTTGAATCTGTGCTAATCTAATGAGTTTTTCCAGATCATCGCCTGTATCGTTTAACGGATCCCCGTACAAGCCTTCTAGATTGCCGAAAATTAGCATCGAATTCAAATAATATTTATTGCGCTCCGCTGCTGGCAGCGAATCAATATACATCAAAACCGACGTAGTTTTATTTACTTTCGTTGCTGCTGTCGCAGCTTTAATGAACCACGTATTATCTTTAATCCACATCTGCGCTTCTTTATCTTTTAACGCCTTAATGTTTTGCATAAAGGAAATGAAGCCGGAACCGTTTCTGATCGCCGCTTTGGGAACCAAATTTCCTTGTAGATCGACTGCTGTTGATTCGTCGAACGCCGTATGCAACGGCGAGAACGCAGGAAGCACATATCCGTTCATTGCATAGTTCGTGCCAACGAAGATTTTGTTATACTCGGCAGCGAATTTGTTATAGAAGTAGGCATAATTGTGCTCTTGAGCCGCTGCGCCGTTTCTAGTTACCCAAGGGTCCATATCATGCAATACGGCCACATCAGTCGTATCAGCCTTAACATCCTCGAGAATCTCCATCGTGACTCGCATAAACATTGTTATTTCCGCTGCATTCAACGGTGCGTCAGCGAAAAACATGTTTTGTTGAATACCATCGTTATTGGAATACTCGTTCGTCCCGCGATCCGTATTGAAATTGTCCGCAGACCATTTTGCCCAAGACGAGTTTTGACCGTGAGGGTCGATGAGCAAATAGCCGTTATCGATAATGGTGTTCAATTCGACGATCGCGCAATCTCTTAACAGTGCAAGAAGTTTTTCGTCTTGCTCTCTAATGTTCGCAGGCGTATTCGGATTAGCGAGCTCCGGTTTCAAAATGTAGTGATAAAGCGTGAAGTATTGAGCGAAATCGCCAACAGGCTCCTCGGAAGAAGGATTGTTGTAGACTTGAAGGCCTAAGCCGGCGCCTGTGCCTGCCGTAATAAGTCTACCCAGCGCTAAATCGCTAATGCCGCCATAGGTTGGGCGCGTTGGATTCACTGGGTCTGGAGAAACGATCATCGCCATGAGATCCGGATATCGATCACTTACGTTCTGAGTGACTTGGTATTTATAGTTCCACTCTGCAGCTTGCGTGCTTGTTACAGAGCTGAAGCTTTTGTCAGCATAAGTGGTGATCCCTGCGGAAGCATGCGCACTCTTGGCAATCGTCGGATATGGGCCGTTAGGTCCCAAAATCTTGCCGATCGGGTTAGCTGCATCATTCCCTAGCGATTCAGCTTTATACCCTTGCCATGGTGCGAGTGCATTATTAGTCCGTACATAAGCGTTCGTTGTAGCCGTATTAGGCGACTGTAGATCCGTTAAACCTTTGTTAGCCGAAAGATCTGGATTGTACGTGTGAACCGGCAATCCGTCCCCGAAGAACCTTGTGTACGGATACCACTGGATTGGATCTTCCTTTTTATCCAAGTCAGACCCACGACCATAGGTAAACACGTCTCCGACTTGAATTTTAGATTTATCAGTATTCTCAGGCGCTTTAGCAAAGTTGTATACATTTCGGCTAGAATTGAAGTTGGTAACACCAATTTCATTAAAGCTTCTTGCCGGAGAACCGTTGTTAAGCCCATTGATCTTCGTAAGCAGCATCGCCATAGATACCGTACGAATGATGTTAGAGCGAGCTTCTTGCTTCGCCATAATTTCGTTGTTCGTTGGTTTCGGCAAATTGGCTAAATAGTCGTATCTTGCCCCTTCGCCAATGCTGTTGAATCCGGACCAATAAGCAAAGTTATTTGTCGGTCTAAGTGTTTCCCCATACGTTCTGCCTGAAAAGTCTTGGAAATAATTCTTTCCGCCGAATAGCGGGCTAGTCGGTAATGTAGATATATAGCCTGGCCCGTTGTCCGAAGTATCATTGCCATAATCCAGGGTTAAGCCGCTTTGGTCGCCGATCGCGCCTTGACTGTCGAACAAGCCCCGTGTGTACTCCATGTTCGCTGCTTGCTCCGCTAATGTTTGCAGCACGAACTTCACGTGGGTAGCGCCTTCGCTATTTTTAATCCAGATCCCATGATTACCGTCGGGCATGATACCCGTGATCAAATTTTTAGCGTCGCTGGTAGCATCAAAAATGTAACGGCTTCCCGATAAATATTGGAATACGTCGTTAGCATCGGAAGCGCCGAAGTCGATTCTCACCAGACCCTTCGGATTAACGACAGCCCAATATACCCCATCCCCATCTTTGAATGCCATGTTGACTTCACTACCTAATCCAGTTGCCTCTAGCACGGAATCAGGCAAATCAAAAGGAAGAACTCGGTTGTTGGACAAGTCGCTTTGCGACGTGTGATTCGCAGTCGTGATCCAGTCTGCAGAATATCTGCTATTCGCTCCGCCAGGAATTCGAGTATCTCCCGCTTTGAAATAGTTGACTTGCTTCGTATAATGCGCCGCAAGCTGTTGAACGACAGGGGCTGGAACAACAACCGTATTCCGCTCGGCGAAAGCATTGGCAGGAACCGTCAATGCCGTGGCCAAACACATAGAAGTTAATGTTACCTTCGATAATATCGATTTAACTGATTTTTTCCTCTTCATCCGAATCTAACTCCTCTCCGTTAGTTGCTTACAGCTGACTTTGTGATGTGAATTACTTTCGTATCGGAGTAGTCAACAGGTGGCATGTCGAGGGTCGTCGGGTACTTTGCGCTTCCGACTAAGGCCCATATACCGCCCATTTTGTCCGAAATAATCATATCGACGTTACCGTAACCCAAGACGTCCGCACCAAACTCTTTAAATGCACCCGTTGCATTGTCTCGATAAATCAGGTTCGTTTTCGTCCCGATCCATAGATTCTTATTGCTGTCCATATAAGAGGTATTTATGTTCTCACCTAGCATGATCGGGAAAACATTTGGAGTCACTCCGAACAGATCGTCCGTAATTATGTTTTTCTGGCCTCCCAATTCATTGGTAACGCCGCGAATTTCCGTGATGTAGGACTTAACATTCTGAGGCACGGAATTATCCGCTAAAGATTCCCCCCACGTTCCGTATGCCACGATAGGCGCTGGAGGCGTTGGAGGCGTAGTATTCGAATCGCCAGGGCCGCTAATTGGTCCAGATCCTGTTACTGGTGGAGTGCCGCTATTCGTCACCACTTTACCAGCAACTGTAGCATTCTCAACATTCAAGATCATTTCTACCGGAGCTTTTGCAAATGTTGTGCCCTCTGCATTAACAGTTGCGTTCGTAACTTCGCCTTCGCCTCTAATTTCCGCAGGAGCATTTACTTCAAGATTTGAAACTGTTGCTGTAGTATCTAACTCCAGGACTGACTCTTGTTGAATAACTACATTATCTACGGATGAGTTTCCGCTTAAGAGAACTCTGACCTCAGGCTTATTTACGACGATTTGACCAATCTTGCTACCTTCGAAAGTAACCGTATGCAGACCGCCTCCCTGCACATAGACCGTCCCGTCAATTTGAGAATTTGTGATCGTTACATTCCCCTCACCAACACCCGGAGTAATATACAGATCACCAGAAAGCTTTACATTCGACAGCACGCTGCCAGCCGTATTCACCAATAAATTTTTACCAGTTACTTGATCATGCGTTGCAGCATCAGACACTAATATTCCCATCACATTGTTGATCATTTTAATCGCTTCCGCGCGAGTCAGTGTTTTATCAGGCTTGAAACTTCCATCTGGAAATCCAGAAACATAGCCTGAATCTTTCAATGCATGTACGAAGCTTTGAGCCCAAGATGAAATTTGTTTTTCATCCGTAAAGCTTGAAGACGAGTTCGCGGAGTTTTTGACGGAAAAAGCTTTGCTTATAACAACTGCTGCTTTTTCTCTGGTCATCGTTTCAGATGGCCCTGCTGTCCCATCCCCATTCCCATCCAAAATATTCGCAGCGAAAGCCTTGGACATTTCGGTTGCATACCAAGCATCAGCAGGCACATCACTAAATGTTTGGCTGCTCTTTTTGGAGAAATTAAATACTCGGTTTAATAATGTAACAAATTCGGCTTTAGTTACAACGTCATCTGGATGAATCATCCCATCTAACTTACCTTGTAGAAGTCCCGCATCCACCCAATAAGCAATCTCTTTAGCAGCCCATGACGGGATTTCTTCATTTGATGGTGCTGCCGTAGAAATTTGAGGAATCATCGAAACTGACGTTAACACTAATGACGATGTCACAAGTACAGCTAATTTACGTTTGAAATTCTTGTACATGTTACTGCCCCCTTTTCGAATAACTTGCAAGTTGTCATTTTTGGTTAAACGCTTTCAATTATGTAATAACCTTTCCGCCAACCCCTCCAAATAAGCTTGTTTTGTAATAACATTATTCTAATAGTATATTTTTTGTAGTAACATATTGTCAATACAATTCTCAAATACTGAGAAAAACTTCTATCGGAGTCATTCGAGGATGAGCGACCGCGTTTTAGCGGAGAGACTTTGGTCTCCGACCAAAGATCCCTATAAATGGTTGTTTTTATCGCCAATTAGAAAGATATTTTCGGGAACCGAAAACTTATACTTTCTAATGTGGTAAACAAAACCGGGACGAAGCAGAATTAATTCTCTGCTCCGTCCCGGTTTGTATTTATACTATACTCTGGATTTAGCTGGTAATGATCCTTTTGCCGTTTCCCCAATCGAATCCGAACAAACCAAGATCGTACGGACTTTCTCCTCCACCCCTGAATTCCTCCTAATTCGCTATAGCTATGTTACTTTTTTCACTAACGCCGTGTAGGATAAACGCTTGCGCTGCGGCAATTCGAGCCAAAGGAATTCGGTATGGCGAACAGCTCACATAGTCCAATCCGATCGAGTGGCAAAAGAAAATCGACTCTTTATCTCCGCCATGTTCCCCGCAAATCCCCGTTTTTAAAGACGGTTTAACGAGCCGCCCTGTATTCACAGCCAACTCAACTAATTGTCCGACTCCTTCCGTATCGAGCACTTGAAACGGATTATGCGGCAGAAGCTTCTGATCAACATAATGGGTAAGGAATTTCCCTTCCGCATCATCACGGCTGTATCCGAACGTCATTTGCGTTAAATCATTCGTGCCAAATGAGAAGAAATCAGCATGAGCTACAATCTGGCGTGCTGTAAGAGCTGCACGTGGTACCTCTATCATGGTTCCAACCTTGTACGGACAATCACGAAGTTTGTCTATTCCCAGGACTTGCTGAGCAACGAACTCAACAAGTCCTCTCAAAATTTTCAGCTCATTGGCGTGGCCAACGAGTGGAATCATAATTTCGGGAAGAACTTGGATGCCTCTATCGATACATCTTGAAGCTGCACGGAAAATGGCCTCAATCTGCATATCATAAATTTCCGGAAATACGATCCCAAGTCTACAGCCCCGCTGTCCTAGCATAGGGTTCGTTTCGTGGAGAGCTTGCACCTTGCGCAATAGGTTAACGACCTCTTCTCTTTCCTCGTCTGAGCCATCTTTCTCATAAATCAGCTGAGCATGTCGTTTTTGAAGCTCTTCGAGGTTAGGCAGAAACTCATGCAGGGGAGGATCAAGTAACCTAATCGTCACTGGTAGCCCCTCCATTTCCTCGAACATTCCTTCAAAATCGGACTGCTGCATAGGAAGTAGCTGCGAAAGTGCCTTCAACCGTTCCTGCTTATCTTCCGCCAAAATCATTCGTTGAACGACAGGCAGACGAGCGGGTGAGAAAAACATATGCTCTGTTCGGCATAACCC
>NZ_JBFUHL010000074.1:0-19686 GCF_056402415.1 Paenibacillus sp. P4_A9 | reverse complement strand
GAATAATAACTACAGTTAAGCAAAACCTCATTAAAATCCCCTCAGAATTTATATTCTTTACTTATACATTTATAGATTATGAACCATAGGTGCGGTGAACTTATACTTAATAAAACAACGTCACCACGCTTAGTGGTGACGTTGTTTTAAAACTATTATGCTACTATCCCTGATTTCCCTCGACGGCGATCAGTAGCACTGCAGCGGCTAACCCCAAACGGCGATCAAGCTTGTCGTTGATGTCAGCGGAGAAATCAAGGTTTAGCTTTTGGACAAACGGGTTGAAATTTTGTTTGAACTCTGCGACCTTGGTCCCGTTCATCTCTACGCTGTAATGCTGAGGAATCAAATTCGTTAGGAACCTCCGCAAAAGAGCAAGCAGCGGGTTATCCTCCTTAATCAATCCGATCTCCGATTCATTGGGGCCCAAAATGGCCCATTCATCCTTAGAAATTGACTTCATCCCTTTACGTCGCAAAGAACCTATCTTGCGCCCGGTTTCTACATCAACTACGTCGAAGATTCCGGAGAAATCAATGACACTTCGCGCTTGAATGCTAATCAACTCTTTTTGCATTGTTTCATCGCCGTATATTCGGATGTCTTCCTTCAGCTTGAAGGCTTTCATCTTCGAAAACAGAATTGCCCTTTCATCCATGTCGAAAATATCGATTTTAGCGCCAACTAGAGAAAGGATCTGTTTTCTAACCACGAATTTTTGATGATTGAATTTCGGATTCAAGTCTTCACCCCCTGCATACTTCACTATCAGATCAATATACATACCTTTATAACTTCAACAATTCATTCAACAATCCTGCCCGTACTTCAGCAAAATAGGGATCGTCTGACTGCACGGCAGCCAGCAATCCCTATTCATTATCGTTTTCCGTTAATAATCATAGTATTTTTTCGAGTTCAATTTCGTCATGAATGGGTATATCGTAATAACCCACTTGTGGGATTGTTGGCTTAAGCATCCTAGCCTTATCAACTCCGTTTGGATGTACTGCGGTTATCCGATATCCACGTCGTTGATAGAATCGTAATGCATCTACATTATCGTTAGTTGTTATGAGCCAAATGCGATTCCTTCCCGAGTGCTTTACCTTCTGTTCCACTGTAGAAATCAAATTACTCCCGACACCTATGCCTTGTACAGTCGAATTAATACTCACTAACTCGCAATCATTTATACCTAGACGATAAGCAGCTCCCCCGACTCGTATATCATCTACCCAGGCGATAAATGCATCCAAATCTTGAATTTGATGCTTCTTACCTTTTGATATTACGGAATCGCTCCCCCACTGTAACCACTGTTCTTTCAGCCATTCCATATCGTTCTCGCTCATAGGAGCAAGAATTCTGATATCACCATTTTCACCCATTTTCATCACCCCAATTCAGTATATTTACAGACTTTATCTCACCAAAGCTTGAATCTGAGCAGATGATCGGTCAAATGTTCTCTCTTTAAGATTTCAATCTGCTTGTTCCCTATTAGGTCGTAATGTGGATATTCATCACGAAGATGGATGTAAACTGGATTTAAACCATTCGCCAAGCACCATTCCTTCAATCGTTCCAGATCACAGCAGCCCACCTTAGTGATCGTCTTCACTCCTGGAAAGCGAGGTTCTACCCAATAATGCGTCAAAAAGGAAATTTCTCCCCGTGAGCATTTGCTTTTCCATTCATTCAGTTCATGTCTGGATATTCCGAAAGCCATGTCATCAATCTCCTATTCGGTGCAAACGTCCTAGAGCATAAATACCCCAATAATGTCCTCGGGTGGTTTGCCACCTGAATAACAACTAAATTCGCTGCCCAGGCTCCTTATAATATGCATTAGTATGAACTTTTTCCTTGAAAATATCAGGCCGTCCCAGTGCTTCTTCAGATTGTTTTATAAAACTATAACCCTCGTCCAATCACATTTGCTGAAACTGGTTGAAGTCCAAGTTCTCTCGCCTCAAATAACTTTATCAATTCATAGCGCTCCCAATTTATTAGTTTATATCTAATTATAATTCGTATTGAATAACCAAAGTCCTTTGTTTCTAAGCATTCCTGCCCGTCTACTTGAATGAATAAAAAAAGCTGCCGAAAGGCAAGCAAGCTTTCTAATTTTCTATAACAATTTCACCTTCATTTCTTGGTTCTTCAAATCCGTTAAGAAAAGTTGTTAAAATTTCTTCAGTTATATTAAAAGCTGCATTTGCATCAAAACGTTGGCTTCGTTCCTTAAGGCGCTTTCGCAATTCATTAGGGTGTACTTTCAAATAAATAAGTCTCCATGTACCTCCGGAGTTTTCAATAAGCTGTTTAATTTCATCCCTTTCTGACTGTTGCCAAAAACTAGAGTCAACTACAACCAGTTTTTTATCCTGAATTAACTTTACTAGCTTATTACGTAATCTTAAATGTGCTTCATCCAAAAACTCTCTATAATTTTCAGCTGGATAATCGATTCCATAACGACCATTAGTAGACCATACTTCTTCGTCAATAGAAAGACGTACAAAACCATACGTTTCCAAATTTTGAGATAAGGTAGTTTTTCCCGAACCTGCTATTCCACACATTAATACGACTACAGAAGAATTGTTATCTTGTTCTTGATCAATCAAATAATCAATACTCAACTTTTCAAACATAACTTTTCCCCCTACTTACCTTCCTAATAAGTCTTCACCAAAGAAATTACCCGAATTATACCACATTTGGTAAATACACTACTGAACTATCCTGCCCGTTTCGGTTCGAAAAGGCCACCGATTCAACGGCAACCTTGTTTTGTTCGACTATTTAGCAACCGTTATCTGTTAGCATTGACCACTATACAAAAAAACGAGCTGCTTAAAATTACTCAGGTGAGCGTTTCCATACAGACTTTGTGAAGGCAACTCGAAATCCAAACCTCTGCAAATTTCGAAATGAAGTTGTACCAAACTCACATTGAGCCATAATCAGATTGCACCCTTTTGTTTTCGCATCTTTTAGTCGCCTATGCAACATGGCTTGTTGTATACCCTTACCCCTAAATTCTGGAATTGTTCCTGCCATCGCCAGACAGCCTACCCCATCGTCAGCAATGTACATCATAGAAAATCCAGCAGGCTCGTTTCCATTGAAACCAAGATATAACGACCAAGAAGGGTCTTGTTGCAGAAAGGAGAAAGATTCTTCATTTTCGGCAATTGTGGGAGGTAATTCTAATGATTTACAAAAAATTTCACTAAATAACTGAACATCAACATCCTGTACCTTCAGGATTTGAACAGAAGACTTTTCTATTTCGAATATGCTTGGTGATGTTATATATAAGGCAGTATGAAACCCTTCCTGAAAAAAACCTTTTTGGCTGAGTTTTAAAGTCATTCCATCAGTGACATTTGTCGGAATGAGATCAATTTTAAAATCAGGATTACGGGAATCGAAAAATTCCAAAATTTGATCCAAATAGGGCAAATCTGACGGTCCAAGACACCACAATTTGTTGAAATCATTGGAAAGTCCCTTGACTGATAAAGCTGTAGATTGTCCAAACTTTCTTACCTCTACTTGATAGGGATTGCCACTTCGGTTTCGGATTGCATTCATCCGGCCGAACATCACTTCAAAATCTGAAAACTCAATTCGCTTTGCCAAATCATTCGTCAAAATTAGCTCCATATTACCCCTCACCTCATTCATAGCCCATTGAAAAAGGAAACCGATCCAGTAATAGTTCAAGGAAATTAATGGGATTTCCCCGCAATTATCATTACCATATATCACCAATTATTATGTAATAAGTATCCCACATATTCAATAAATCTGCCCGTTAAGGTAGTGAAGGCCACCGATCATACCGCAGCCTCCCCCGAGAACGAAGCGACAGCGCCGAACTGGTCAGAAGCACGCAGCCTAGCCTTCATCGCCCCATGGCCACCCATGGAAGTCCCAGCAATAAAACGCTCCTCCCTCCGGATGGACAACGGAAACATTCACTCACACAGAATCGGCAGTTAATTACCTCCTTCCTCTTGCTCATATCTACCGTTACCACCAGTGATATCGAAGAAGCGTTCCATTGGCAGATCGTCTTTGTCAAGTTTGTCGAAAATAATGTTGCCGATCAAAAGTGTTGCGCCTACGGAGAGTGTCATTGTAATAGCCATAATCATCACTACGGCGTATGTTGCAGGGTCTACAGCCTGTGCTGTAAGCCCTAAACTAAATCCCATCGATCCTGCAAGAAGAATCAAGCTGCATACGACAGCCAACATTGAGAAGATTGCCACGAAAAATTTTGTCATGAGTAGTTCCTCCTAGTTATTTTTTTTACTTCGATTAGTATGACAGTACTACGTCTATTAAAGGATACAAAATCAATTAGCGCTGAGTCTGTGACAAATCTCACGATTTTTCTAAACGACGTGAAAATCATGTGTTTTTTCTGAAATGTTGAAAAAAATGTGAGTTAAATAACATTGCACGATCTTGTAGTTTGTACAGCCTATGGAACTCCTTTTATTCCGCGTGAACTTATGATGAAATGGTCTGAGTTTATCGATTCTGAGTCATTTCAGCAATGAGTTACGTGTGTACAAACAAATTGGATTTATGCCTAGAAACACACACGTACCTTTCGATCCCATGTCCGCGGATACCAAAAAGAACACCCTTGGATCAGGTGTCCTGTGACTTGGATAGATATAAGCCGATATAAAACTTTCTTTTATTTAACTATCGTTATCCGTTAGTTTGGCAATTAAGCGGATTCTATTTATTGCAATATGTTCCATTGGACTCTTTGTATAACGAATTATAAAATATTTGAAGTTAGGCTAATAAAAAAGTGGGGATTATAAATGGAAACACTTATTGGTATTCTGGTTCGTTTCATAGGATGGATAATATTTGAGATTATTATTGAATGCATCTGCAAATTGGTGATAAAAGTGTTTAAGGGTATTTACCAGGTATTTATTAAATTCAGTAGCTCCAAGAATAAACTGTAAATAGTTCTTTCTGCCTTCTCTTTGTTGTTTGACTATCGTTGTTAGTTGAATTCACCCCGAATGAAAGAGCGACCAAATCAGATAAACCCAGAAAAGTATCCAAAGTAACCTTTTGATTTTTTTTGAAATTGGTATTCGTGGTAGAATTAAAAGGAAATAATATCATCAGCAGCAAAATAAAACACCAACAATATTGGATAAACAAATCCAGAAAACTCTTTGTTGATAATATGTTTTTTTCCAATAGTGCAACCACTACACCAAGCCCTATAAAAACTAATATTTTATAATCAGACACCAACCAGACACCCTTTTCCGTTCTGTACTAATCAACTTACTAAAATTAACACATAAATCCTTCAAAAACCTCTGGAAAGATTCTCCGCTGTACAGCCTAATATATAAGAAAAAAGCCGCCCTCGAAGGCGACTTTACTTGATATTCAACTAACGTTTCCCGATTGAACGCCGAACTAACTTCAACCACGTTTCCTTTTGAATAATTTATATAAGCCATATAACAGTATCACCAACACTGGCAACATTACTACAACAAACAGCAAACCTTTAAATCCATAAAAATGGTGTACATACATACCCAAAATTATAATCGCTGTTATCGACATATTTTCAAAAAATCTTGACCTTAAAAAACTCCCTGACGCAAAGTTTCTGCGGATTTTACCTGCTATCATAAGGATAAACAATAGTGCCACTAAAAATGTCATAACTGGGGAGTTAGTCGGTGGTTCATTTTTGTGAATTCTATAGCCAGTAATTCCCAAAATCAAAAGGAGAAGCATAGGGATGAAAATAATATTTATCCACCTGAATGCCTTGTTCCAAAATCCATTCATAAAACTCCATTTAAGCATGTAATTTTCTATATTGTTCACCATGCGTCATTCAAGTATTATGCCCTTTAGTTGAACAGGCTACCGATAAGCTTACCATTTTTAGTTCTCTACTATGTGAGATTTTCAGGGTAGTTTAACGGTTTAAATTCAAACGTTTCCGCACTTTCCTGAAGTAGTCGGCAAAAAGATCGGTTGTGACCTATGTAAAAGGATGAAAGGTCATATCGATTCCTTGCTGGTTCAAAGGATACCAATACTCGATGACTCATACGCTTCATGGTCAATTGTATGAATTGCTCAGCTTGCTCTGAGGCTATGATTGTTATATACGCGTAGAGGGAATGGTCTTCTGGCTCATCGAGCGGGCTTACTCCCGCACAAGAAAACTCAGTCGCTATGTCCTTCTGCTTAAGGGATGTCAACGCGGGAAACAATTGCTGATCCACCTGGATATCTCCAAACAGAGTGGTCATTTTCGCCTGCTTGCGCTTTTTATCTCGATCTATCCATTGTAGTAATTCCTCCCCGCGACGATGCCACTGTGCTTTGGTTTGACGGCTCATTATGATTTCTCTATCCTCATTTGCATTCGTCCTCATCAGAAAGCCAGACCTCCTTTGAAGTGTCCAATTAGTTTAATCACCGCTTTAGCTCTTTTTGGTACTTCATATAAGCTGTAAGACTGTCCGAACCTCCAAGGAATAGTCCTACAACAATTGCCATTACAACAGTAATTATCAACATCAACCATCCACTAAAAGCCAGTAGTAAGATTCCTGTTTGTTGTAATAAATAAAATACACCTGCCAAAATATCCTGAATTAACAAATACAGTATTATAAACTCTGTCCACTTATATCCTTTGTAGAATAAGTATGAGAAAAAGGAATATAACCCCAAGGAAACGAGTTGCTTGAATACATTTCCAAACCCATTGATGAAAATGTAATGTATGATATTGAACATTTCAAAAGCAAGAACAATGATGATGATGGAAAGTACCAATTTTCTACCTTTTTTAATTTCTTCATCATCAAAATACATCACAATTTACCGCCTATCTTTATCACAACGTAAATAATTATGTATTGGTAATATTCCCAATAGTTAACAAGCTAGTCCCATACGGAATGGTTGTTATTGTTACGCTGCCCGTTACTTGAATGAAGAAAAAAAGGAAATGCCGCGAGGCAAGCCCCTCAACTGGTGTTCGCTTTTACGCACTTTTTACTTACTGTAACAACGATTATGTTTGTGCCGCTGAACAAGAAAAAAACCCGCAGCATGAAGCATGCCGCAGGTCTCTAACTCGTTTTACTTTAGATCGTTCCATGCCGAAGCTCAACTTAGGAACTGACATCCGTATCAATGATTTCATCCAGTTCTGAACTATGTTCGTTTGCGGCTGCAATAATTTCTTGATCGACCTTATTACTTCCTTGAATTTGCTCCGCGGCTTGGGCTTGATTGTTCAGTTGCTTAACAATTTGTCCTGTGCCATGAGCTCCTTGATGTCCTCTACTGGATGTCATTGTATTTATCCTCCAAATTCGAAAGTTGATCTCCCTACTATATATTATGATGCTATTTTCCACCCTTATTCCACATAGAGCCTCATTGGTTCGTTTTCGTCTCATGCAAATGTGTAATCAACACCAACAGATTTAGCTGCTGTTAATTGAATGGTTCGCTGAAATGTTTTTAAGCATCACCTGGTTGATCGTGTGTATTATTTTGTGCAGACTGGTCAGGCGATTTTCGAGTTCGAGATTGCAGTTCCTTATCAACGGTTCGCTGAGATTTGGTTATCTTAGTTTTAGTTTTATCGGACATTGAGATTACCTCCTTTCTATCTTGATGAAATAAGCTAAAACATTTAGCCTAGGCTTTTTAGGGCTTTATTATGTGAACCATTTTGTTAACTAACCACTTTAATTAATATTTGCCTCATCAATTTTACCCTTTTGATTTGGTTTTTGGTTTTTTTGCTTTTCGGATTTCACGCTTTTCTTTTGATTAGTCATAACTTTAGCACACCCCTTTGAGTAATTTGAAACATATATATTGTACTCACTTAAGAAGCAAAATAAGCAGACACATTGTGCCAATCACTTGGTTGGTCGGCGAAATTAAACAATAATTTCTTACTGGGAACTAAAGCTTTTCAAAAGAGATTATTCTTGCATAATCCTCCCTTAATCTCCACAAAATAAAGCACATTGAGAAAAGGAGTGATATTATCCCATGGCAAATAACAGAACTTTACTCGTACCACAGGTTAAAGCGGCAATTAACCAACTTAGTATGAAGGAGATCAAGAATTGGGCATCCCTCTTCATGCTGCTCTGAATCTGTCATTAAAATACTCATAATATGGATACAACACTTCTTCGCACCACGCTAAGTCAATAATACCGCCCATTTCCTCTATACACGATTTCAATAAGTTTTATTTTTCTTCAATGATTTGCTTCATTTGTTTACTTCTCCCTTTTTCCACACTATCTGCCCGTAACTTTAATAAACAAATGAGGAGCTACTGAAAAGCAAGCCCCTCAACTATCGTTACATGTTAGCGTAACGATGATCTTGTTGTGGATAAATTATCATGCATGATATAATTATAAAAAATGGAAAGAAGGGATAAACGATGAAAGCAAAAACAAACCTTCGCCACCAACATTTCAACACATTTCATAATAAACATAATCAACGAGTAGCAGAGTTTCATAAACGTCACGCTACTCAAATCACGAACGGGGATAATGGAAATAGTTTATTTGCGAGATGGGAAAGATTTGTTTATAACAAAGCACTGGATATTTTGAAGATATTTAAAAAATAATTTATTTGAGGCTGTTCCTAAGCGGAGCAGCCTCTTTCATTTTCTTATCAAGTTTACCTGCCCGTTACTTCAGTAAACAAAATAGGATCTGCCGCAAGGCAAGCTCCTTCACTATCGTTAACCAGTTGTTGAACGACAGCTCTAATATTAACTAGGTGCTCGTTGCCTTTAGAACACGACAGGCTCTTTTATTTACCCATTATTCTTACATTCGAACTCGATGGTGACCAGTCAGTTGTAGGAGTCCAAGTACTCCTATTTATTACCGAAGGAGATTGGTTTTCGCCAGTTCGATGACTTCGTTGCCTTGCCCATTCAAAACGGCTTTCAGCATCCACATCGTAAATCCGCGAGCCTGCTCGAGGTTGATTTTCGGCGGCATCGCCAGCTCCTGACGATTGACGACGACGTCCAGCACTACCGGACCGCTGTGTTCGAGGGCTCGGCGAACGGCGCTTTCCAAGTCATTCGGATCCTCGACGCGAATTCCTTCGATCCCCATGGCTTGAGCAAGTGCCGCAAAGTTTGGATTGTCGAGTTCCGTTCCGAATTCTAAAAAGCCAGCTGCTTTCATTTCCAATTCCACGAATCCAAGCGCACCATTATTAAAGACAACGATCTTGATCGGGAGCTTATGCTGACGAAGGGTCAATAGATCTCCGAGCAGCATAGTGAGTCCCCCGTCCCCAGACAGCGATATGACCTGGCGTCCCGGTTGCGCAACCTGCGCCCCAATCGCCTGGGGCATGGCGTTCGCCATTGTCCCGTGGTTAAACGAGCCAAGTAGCCTTCTTTTTCCATTCATTCTCAAGTATCGGGCAGCCCACACAGTCGGCGTCCCAACATCGCAAGTCAAAACGGCATCCTCATCTGCGAGGTCGCTGATTACCTTCATGAGGAATTGCGGATGAATAGGAGCTCGACCAGGAGCTGCAAGGTTGTCCAGTTCCTCGCGGACTTTGGCATAATGTGCTGCAAAGTGCTGCAGGTGATCAGGGGAGTGCGGTTCCATTAAAAGGGGTAACAGCATGTCGACCGTCGTCTTTACGTCTCCGCACACCCCGTATGCAAGCGGCGTTCGCCTGCCTAGTCGGGAGGAATCCAAATCAACCTGAAGGATGGTCGCTTCTTGTGGATAAAATTGCCGGTATGGAAAATCGGTACCCAGCATGAGTAAGACATCACATTCCATCATGGCGTGGTATCCTGATGAATATCCGATGAGGCCGGTTAATCCGACGGAATACGGGTTGTCATATTCCAGATATTCTTTTCCTCGCAGCGCTATGACCATCGGGGATTGCAGTTTCTCGCACAGCTTCATGAGCGAAGCATGAGCTCCCGAGCAGCCAGCACCGCACAGCAAGGTGATCCTCTTACCTTTGTCTAAGTAGTCGGCAAGCTTCTTCAATTCGTCTGTAGAAGGGCAGACAATTGGCCGGGTGGAATGGATGACGCGTTCTGGAACCGGGCTTTCGTCGTATTCGAAAGCGGCTACATCACCAGGAAGAACTAAGACAGACACTCCAGACCTTGCCGTCGCGGTTTGCATCGCCATCGTAACCGCTCGAGGTATTTGCTTCGGTCCGGTTACGACTTCACAAAAGAAGCTGCATTCCTGAAACAGCATGTCCGGACGAGTCTCTTGAAAAAAGCCGCTGCCAATTTCACTGCTCGGAATATGAGCGGCAATCGCAAGTACTGGCACCCGGTTTCGATGGCAATCGTACAATCCGTTAATGAGATGTAAATTACCAGGTCCGCTGCTACCCGCACAAACGGCGATTCCTCCGCTGAGGGTGGCATCCGCGCCAGCCGCGAACGCTGCAACCTCTTCGTGGCGGACATGGATCCATTCTATTTTTCCGGAACGACGGATCGCATCGAGCAAGGCATTAAGCGAATCGCCGATAATGCCGTAAATTCGCTTCACGCCGGCGTTCAGAAGGGATTCCACGATGGAATCAGCAATCGTTCTTTTCAAGGGAATCTCTCCTTTTTGTTTTTATTATTTTGCCATAATATGAGCAGTATATTCTTGATTTCACTACGATCGGGTTTATTGGGCTTTAATCTTAAATTAAGTAGTCACATTTCGGTAATTTCATTCCTTATTATAGGAATGCTGCCCGTTAACTGAGTAAAAGGCTACCAACGAGCGGTAGCCCTTCAAATGTTTAATGTTAACCGTACGCTATTCACGTACTAATAGACTTCTCATTTATTCAAAATTTGCTGGATAATTGGAGTAATTCCACCTACCATAAACTCTATGGCAATCACCATAACAATTAATCCCATTAAACGCATTAGCACATTATTGCCTGTTGGCCCAATAAATCGATAAATAGTAGCTGAGTTAGCAAGAATAATGTATGTAAGTATGAGTACAAAAGCAATTACAAGTATTAATAAAATTTTCTCCATAAAATTTGTCGTAGATTCCATAAGGACAATTCCATTAGTAATAGCACCGGGACCACAAATCATTGGAATAGCCAATGGTGTAATCGAAATATCATTTACATATGTATCAACATCCGCTTTATCAACCTTTGTACGAACAAGCCGTGCCTGAAGCATATCCTGTCCCATTAAAATGAAAATGATCCCTCCGACAATTTTTAAACTGTTAATTGAAATGTTGAAAAAGTGAAATAACCATTCGCCAGTGGTTGAAAAAATGAGTAATAGAAAAAATGAAACAACTACTGCTTTACGAGCAGTATGGACTTTTATCTGTGATTCAAGGTCGGCTGTCATCGACATAAAAATTGGCATGATGGCAAGTGGATTAATGAGTGTAAAGAATGAAGTAAGGCTCAGCAATAAAAATGATGTGTAAAGTTCCATTTAGTATCTCCTATTTGTATGCTCAGTTTCCTTGTTCTCCCGTTTGGAGGTGAATGAGTTATATATTTTCATATGTACTAAGTCGTAGTTCAAAGAAATACTGTACAATTGGATGCTTTAACTTCATCTTCTCGGTCATGTTTAAAATTCGCTTTTTTCCAACACGTCTGTCAACCAAAGCTAGAATATTCAATAAGATATCATTGCTCTCTATGCTTTCCTCTATAGAAATGGATAAAAACTTGTTAGCTATGACAATGAAATTTGATTTACTTAATGATGACTGTGCTGACAAAAGCTCCTTTGCATATTCCGATACTTTTCTACTTCTTGCTATTACTTTTAAACGATCCTCCGGAACACTCCCTTTGGTATCTTTTCTGACCGCTTCGATTTCTTCATTGTTAATTGGAATCTGGATATCTGAATCATTCTTAATTTCCAACTCCGTCTGATACCATCTGATTAAGGTATTACTCATATTGAGTACATTCTTTTTATCTACCGCAATATAACAAAGTCCTGCTTTATCTGGTAAATAGCGGTAGCTGGTTGAAAGGTATTCGACCCTTCCATATAGCGCAGGACTGAGAAAACTCTCCAGATGTTGTTTCAATTTGCTCCAGGCCATTTCATCCTCCTATGTTTTATATACTAAAACACCCATTGAGGCACTCCTTCTAATAACCATAATACAATAACCAGCACAACGATCAAAAAACAACCTTAAACCCAAGAACTCGGACCCAAATTCAACATAATTGCGAATCAATAAGTCGTTGACAGCTATTCGTAAAAGGATGCTGAAATTAAAGCCGCCATTTGCGCGGCCATTAATGAGATAAAGTTCTTGTCGCCCGACAGTTGTTGTTGTTTTATTTATTTCTAATATTTTAATGTCGGTAGACAAGAACTTGATGTGTTTCCCTTGCTAGGGCGCTTAATATGGTTGACTTACATTGTCAGTCCTGGTGACTGAGTTGTTTTATTTGTTTTAATAATCACTTCAATTCCTGGTTTTGGATAATTTTCCTGTTCGAAATTCTCGGGATCCTTTATTGACCACGTAACGTAAGTTAAATATTCATCATTTGGCGCACGAACTTCCTCAAAGTCCGTTACAAGTTCTTCCCCAGAAGCTATAATTCTATAAATGAGAGAAAGATTTGCTATGTTTGCAGCTACTTTTCTGTCAACAATATTTACAGTACTGATATTGCCTGGCTGAAGCTCAACACCTAGAGCAACGTTACCTGTACTAAGATTCCTGCCAGGTTCGGCATCATTAGTGTTAGCTCCTTGCGCCAATCCGATCTTGCAAACGTAAATTGTTGATTTATTGTTTAGCCCAAACTCATGAGTACACTGTGACTGTGCTTCCATATATGCCTTGTACTCCTTTTCAAAATCTTCTCTTTTTAGTTCCTCCGTTTTTAATAGCGCTAATTCTGTCATTATCTTTGATCGCTCCTTACATATTTTTGTTAAATTTTATATGCTCATTTTTAAACCGTATGTGCAAAGGTTTCAAGACAATCTTTATTGCATGATCCTCTTTTTATTATTGAATATCTTATCGGCGTGTTCTGCGTCACTTAGTTGAAGCCTATGGCTGATCACATCAGTCGGATTATCACGCTAACAATGAATCTCAAGTTATATCTCCCCCTTGAAAGCTTATTAATCGCCTATTATTACCTTGGATAATTTGCCCAAAGTATGGAAGGGTATTCATGTTAGTGTAATCTGCCCGACGATAACTTAATGGAAAAGGAGCAGCTGCCGTGGCATCTGCTCCCTGGTTTGTTTCAAATAGCGTTCGCCGTTAGCGGAATGATCCCCTGCATATGTAACAGAGAAAATCATGGTTTCTAGTAGGATTTAGTTTCATTTCCTCGTTATCCGTTAGCTTATAAATGCGATGCGGTAGGCGGTGCAGGGTTGTTTGCCTAATTCTGTTTCTTTAAAATTCTTCGAGCAACTAGACATATTCTTGGTTATCTTTATACATACGTTGTTCTTTCCATATATCAATAGAGTCATAATTAAAGGACTATATCCTGAAAACCTACTTCAGACAAATTTTCATTTTCAAATTTCACCGCTACTCCAAGTGAAGTTTCCCACCGTGAATCAAACAACAGACCAACAATCCTTCTATTTCTTGGGAACATTCGAATTACTACATGGGATAACGATACTAAATCTCCAAATTGAGACTTATCAGAAATTAAGGGTGCAAGAGTGTCTCCAGTCCCCTCTCCAAATCGCTCTCTGTAGTCCATACACACGCTTTGATAATAAGAATAAAGTCCATCTTCAGCCTCAGTTATAAATCTTTGCTTTTCTTTTAAAAAATTCGAATAGGCTTCTATCTGATCATTTGTGAAATCTCCTTCTTCTGATCCAGTAATACTCAAAATTACATTTTTTCTAATCCCAAAAATACTTATGTCAATTGTTCCTAACCAAGTCAGATCGAATTCTATTTTTCCAAACACTTCATGGTTTATCATGTTAGCTTCAGCCCCTTATCAATTGAAGTTAATGCTACCATATTATCACAGATAACCTGCCCGTTACTTGAGAAAAGGCAACCAATCCACTGGTCAGTCGTAGTTTTTTGTGCCCATTATTGCACAAGGTTACAGGAGTATTTCTTCCATATACTGCTAATACTAGCGAGTATAAATATTAGATAGATGAGTGGTGAACAATGAAAGATATTACGTTTAAGTCGTTGGCAATTACCAATGAAATTGATCTGAACAAAATTGYTATTCACTGTGGTATTCCCAAAAAATACACATGGGAACAGCCTTTAATCCTCAGACATAAAGTCCTTCAAAAAATCTATCACAAGGATTTAGATGAATTGCAGCAAGTGCTGGTCTTTTCCTTTGGAAGTGTTGTCTTCGTGAATCTGACACATCAGGATGAAATCACGGCATTCTTGAAGTTTATTCAATCGTTCGAGCCCGATATCGCACTCGAAAGAGCTGATAAATTCACAGATGATTATAGTCTGCATATCGAAAAAACCGAGAGTATGACATTGACGGATGAATATGTGGTCGTTGCGGAGTATGAGTTCTTTTTACCTGAAATGATTGCAACAGTTCTCGCCAAATCAGTGGCACTCGAGAGGAGTGAGGAGCAGCTCGGGAAGATTCAAGATAACCTCGAAGTAATAATAGACAGACTGGAAAAAGGAAAGCTTCGCGTTGGCAACAAGGAATTGGCTAAGACGACTGCCAATATTGTTCGCCACGAGTATAACACGTTAGCTTATATCATGATTTTGGATAAGCCTGAGTTGACTTGGACACATAGCTCAGCAAGTCAATTTTACGATGAGATGATCGGTTTTTTTGAATTAAACGATCGATATACCATATTGAAAAGTAAAACAGATATTCTATATCATATCTTAGAAGGGTTTTCGACGATTAGTCATTCGATCCGGGGACTTTTCGTTGAATGGATTGTCGTAATTCTTATCGTCATCGAGGTCGTGTTAACATTATTGCAGATTATCGGTTGGCTACCCTCCTCACATTAAATAGATCTGACTTCTCTTATTTAACCAACACTTTTCAAAACACTGCGCAATCTGCTCATTAGTACAGTAAGGCTGCCGGTCGTACTTCGCGGCAGCCCCTTAATGTGGGTTATTGAGCTACCGTTATCCGTTAGAGTTTAGTCCTCTCAACAGGAGCACTCCTATTATTCACAGGATTTACCTGCGGAGAGAATAATCGCCAAAGTGCCCCAAATTGAGGTGTCTGTCATACTCACTGTATCAGTTAGCCATGCCTCCATTTCCTCTAGAAACATATCCAATGTAGGGTTTTCCCAATCCTTTTCGTTTATCTTCAAATCGCTTCTTAATGAAATTAAATACCCCTGCTATTTTTAACTATTGTTTCTCCGTTAGCTTATAGCGTCATACCAATTCTTTTTTATAATGGGATGCCAACTAACCATTCAACTGCATCTAAGAGGTCCATCGCAATAAAATCTGGKGATGCTTGCTCATACCATTTGTGTCGGTATTTTTCCAAAGACTGCTTACCCCAGCCTGTCTCGACAAGGACTCTTTTGGCTCCTACAGCGGCAGCTGCAAGCATATCAGTTGAACCCACATCTCCAATAACAACACAATTAGTCAGATCTAGTTCATGCAGTTCTCAGATATTGGCGGTTGTTTAACGCGGTCTTACGTTGATATAATCAAGTTGTCATTTTGTTTGCTTCTCTTTTTTTATAAGCAAAGTCCTCCTGTAAAAAGGGGGATTTTTTTTCTTTACTGAAGAATTCTGATTGTTAGTTGAGCGTGCTCTTTTAAACATATCGGCAATCCGATTAATAAAAAATCCGCGATTTACGCGGACTTGATTCGGACAATGTTCTTGTCATCCGACATTGTTCTTTTATTCTGAAGAAAATTTAATAAGTCTGTTTCTGACCCGTTTTTCACTCGTCGACTACGGCAATAATCTAATTTTAATGCCTAGTTTATAAAATAATATCGCTTTAAATGTAATAGCAAACAAAATAACGATTAGTACTGTTACTACAATTGTCAAACGCACTTTTTCCTCATTTTTAAAGATCAATAATAAAACTTTATATACTAAAATCCCAATAAATCCACCTAAGCTATTTAAAATAATATCGTCAATGTCTGTAGCTCCAATTCCAAAAATAAATTGGAACATCTCAATAAGTAAACTAAGAAGAAAAACAATACCCATATTTATGGATATTCTCTTGTCCTTCTTTAATAATTGTAGATACACGCCCAAAGGCATAAATAATATAATATTACCCAATATATTCGTCATAACGATAATAGGATTCAGTTCACCTGATAAATAACTATATATCGTATAAAATGGTATTACATCTACAGATCTATCGTATATTCTATCTGGGCTAAATAATTCTAATGGTGAAACATACTTAAAAAGAAATATGAGAAGAAACAGATAAATATAAGATATTAGAAAAACACCAAATAATATAAATGACTTAATACGTCGTCTTATATACATAATCACTTTCAACTCCACAAATATTAATTCGTTAATCTGTACACTGCATGCCTTCAGGATAAGGAAAACTGAACCTTTTATTTATTAGCCACAATTGTAAATTCCCATGGAATGTTTTCATTTTCCCAACCACGATGCTCATCAAATTTTTTTAAATTAAAGCCAGATGTAATAACGGAATTTATTATTTCGCTAAGGGTATAATGCCTAATCGAAACATCTGGAAAGTCTTCTTGTTCATGTTCATCGAAATAATGTTTATATRCTACATCCCCACTAAGTAATTCTTCGTCAAAGTAACTTTGTTGGATTTGATATTCGATTTTAGAGTTAGAAACGATACACCTTCTTAAGGGATGAAAGTCACTTAGAACCATCACTCCATTATCTTTAAGTAATGAAAAAAGAAGAGACATGAATTTTTCAATGTCATTGAAATAGTGTAAAATTCCACCTTCTAAGTATAGCATGTCAAAATGACCACTATACTTTTCTAAGTCTATATCATAAATATCAGTAACAACATATTGTATAGATACATTGGCGGAATCCGCCAGTTCTAGGGCATACTTTTTATTCTCTTCCGATATATCAAATACTGTTACATCTGCGCCTAACAGTGCTAATGGGACTGCTTTTCTTCCATTTGAACCACAAAGATTAGCAATCTTTTTTCCTGCAATCTGTTCAAAATATTGCTTATGTTTTTTTAGCTGTGCTTTGGGATTATTCAATATTTGTATTGCCTTATCCTTAGGTGAACCATCTCGTCTGTTCCAAAACTCATATGCTCGATGTTCCCAAGCTATCTTATTTTTAGTACTTTGTTCATTCATACTAGTCAAATCTCCCTTCAATCTATTCTGATTTCCTGTCTTGACAAGCATGGTTAACAAAAGAAACCGCATACAATTCTAAAGCAAAATCCATGATATCATTCATTGGAACATTATTCCATATCGTTTCGTTTGAAATTTTACTCATAATCGGTCGGCGGAAGTGCTATGGGGGTTCACAAAAAGAGCGATGATTTAAACTATTTCAATAAAATACAATTAAATCCTTCTGTACTCTACTACCAATTAGCGAAGAAGACTGCCGTTCAATGCAGTCGGCAGCCTTCTTCTGAGGTCTATTGAGCTATAGTTCTCCGTTAGAGCTTAATGACTGTTTTGTTCCTTCGTCGTCTTTACTTTCTCTTATAAACACTTAGATTACGTGGTGCAGGGTTATGTGTTGTTGCTACATAACTCCCTATAGTTTAATAACAAAAAGAGACCCACAGCAACGGGCTGCGGGTCTAAGTTTATATTTTAAAGGGGGTTGGTTTTTATTATAACCTTTAATGATTAATACCAGATGAAAATAAGATTTCAATCGTGTAACAATTACTCAACTCTCGTTCATCGTTAGTTCAACCCCGACAACTATTCCAATACTAATTTTCCATTGAACTTTTTAAGATCATTAAATACTCTTTGATGATGTCGTGCAAAAAGCTCACTGGAGGCTTCTGGTAGACTATCCAATGGGTAAAATTCAGCGTCTACACTTTCGTCTGTCTCTTTTTCAAGAATACCCGACCACTTATCCACCAAAAATAAATATTCAATTACGTGATGTTCATTTCCCCAACGGTCCGTGAATGTTTGCGTTGTTGGAGAAGAATAAATAGCAATTAATGTTGCCTGAAATACGTCAAGTCCTGTTTCTTCTTTGACCTCACGTTTCATTGCATCAAACACGGATTCATCTAATTCCATGGCTCCTGCAGGCATGCCCCATTTTTTATCACCATGACGCTTTATAAACAAGGCACGACCTTCATCATCAAGTAAGATTGCTCGTACTGAATTTACGATTATCTTTTGAGTTCCAACTACTTTGCGAAGTTTACCTAAATACGAATCATTCCAACTAATGCTCATATATATCACCTTTTGTTTTTTTGGGGGATAATACTATAATAACGCTTGAAACCTATCTAAAGAATAATTAAATTTAGATTGATTCGTTCTAATATTGGTATCAAAAAAACTTACTCCTTGTTAAATATGTAACTATACTCCCGTTAGAACAATAGGCTGCACGCGGCAGCCTATTTACGATTGTTCAACTATAGTTCTTCGTTTAACTTAGTACGTATTGAGTTAACTCACCTAAATCATCAATAATTATGTCCGCATCAACATCAGGAGATATAGGATTATTTCGTTTCCAAACTGCTTTAATACCTACAGCTCGACTTGCTCTTATATCATTTTCAGGATGGTCCCCTACAAATAGAGATTCTTCTGCTTCGACTCCGAGTTTAGATAATGCCCGAATAAAAATTGCAGGGTCGGGTTTTCGTAATCCTTCCCATTCTGATATAAGAACCTCATCGAATAAATGACTGATACCTAGCGCCTTAAAATTATCAGATTGGAATTGTCCATAACCGTTAGAAACAAGTGCTATCCTTACTCCGTTGCTCTTTAGCTGAGTAAGCATATTCACCAAATTAGGAAAACCGATGCAATGCCTTTGAAAGCAATTCAAATAATCACTTAAAAGGTCTGTCCATTCTACCCCCTGGATGGAAAACTCATCAACAAGCTGCTGATACACCTTGTCCTTCCAAACATAACCATGATTATCTAGTTCTATAAATCGTTGCACAAAAATATCTTTATCAACTATTTGAAATTGCGAATAGCGGTCATATTGGTCACGGACAAATAAGGTAAGAGAAGTATCACGGTCCAATAAAGTACCGTCTAAATCAAAGAGCACCGCTTGAATTCTCAAATACTCAACCCCTTCAATAACTTTTATTTGAGTATTAAGTATTCGATGGAAATCATTTGTAATCCTTGTTAAGCTATGCTGCCCGTTTAACGTAACGATGCTGCCAAACGAATCCCGTGGCAGCATCGTTGTGAAGATATTCAACTATCGTTCTGCGTTRGTTCAACGGTGAGACCATTACTTTGGGAGTTCATTAATGACTCCATCCAAAGGAAATCCCATTTCGACAAATTCTCCTGTATAAGCATTGATATCAACTGCAACACCATCAATCAT
>NZ_JBFUHL010000073.1:0-19715 GCF_056402415.1 Paenibacillus sp. P4_A9 | reverse complement strand
GAATTGGGATATAGAAGTATCCGCAATAGTACGATAATTTGGGTGGTCCTTCGGCAGAAAATGCGCAGTAGCGTCCACATGCGTCCCGCAATGCTCATGGATCATCAGTTGATACGAAAGCGAAAGGCTTCCCGTATTGTGCGAATCCCACAATGCATGCACATATCGAGAATGAGTAGGATAGACGGGCATGTCATCCTGAAGAGTATGCGTAAGGTCAACGATGGTTTTTTCTTTTAATAAACAAATCAAACTTTCCAAAAAAGCATCCTCTCCCCCTGACGATCAGTTTGAGGCGCTATATGAAAGCGCTCTCTATGATTCATTATTAGGGATGAATATCTTTTTGAGAACGCATAACATTTTTACTTTCTAGTTGTTTCTTTACATACAAAGAAAAAAACCTCCCGAAGTGAGAGGTTCAAATTAACGGGGTATCCGGATCAGATCATGATGGAACCGCCGGTTTTCATCGTTTGTCGCAATTCAGCAACATCGATTCCAGCTAATGATTTGTTCTGCGTTAGTGCCAGATAGGAAGCGACTCCCGCAGCTTCTCCAGTTTGGTTCATATTCACCATGACGCGAACTCCACCGAACGCATCTTCATCCACATCGATCATTCTTCCCGCAACAATAACATTGTCGTGGGGACCGTTCGGAAGCAAACAACGGTACGGGATTTGATAATAGGTCGGATTGACGGCCGTCTTTTCCCTCCATCTGCTGACTTCGTTCGGATAACCGGGCCGGATATAAACTTGTTCTCCATCAAGATATCGCAAGGTCAAACCAGGTTTATCCTGATGATGAATATCTACGCGATAACTGCAATAGGCGATCGTATCATCAAATGACTTTCCGTAAAGCACGTCTTCCCCTGTCAGCCGATAGCTGCAGTTAATATGCCGAGTTTCTCTTGTACCAATATAGGATGGTAGAGAGACGAGAGCGATCTTGTTGGACGGGCCGTATTTCCGAATCATATCCATAATGGCGCGCACCTGCCTGCGCCCTTCCATTTCACTGAACGTAAGCTGATCGCCGTCGGCGCTGTTGGCGTGATAGATCCGTGTACCCGCATACATATAAGTATCATTCGTTCCCGGCACATGGCGGCCCCAACCGAAACCCTCCGGTAAGTTGAACTCATCTTTATACTTCAGCCGGGCTTCCGGAATATCACCGAGTCCGATCAAACGGTTGCTTCCCGTCATATCATCCTGTTCACCGTTCGAACCCCAGCCGCTAATTTTACTGCACATCGTAGACGGCTGGAAATGGGACGCGATCCGTTGTTCTAAATTCAATCGGGCGGCCAAATCTCCATCCCCTGTCGCATCAATGAATACTTTGGCTCTGATGGCCCCTCTTCCGGATTTATTCTCAACGATGACGGCTTCTAATTTTCCATCCTTCAGGTAAGGGGCAACGAACATGGTGTGCAGATAAACTTTTACTTGCTCTTCTATGCAAAAACGATCCAATTCGATCTTCAATTCTTCGGTATTGAGCACGAAGCCAACCGAGTGACTTTTCTTTTCCTCTTGAACGGCCCCTATACGAGTTAATCGTTCAATCGTTTCCGCGGTGAGACCGGCAATGATTTGTTTATTAAATTCGGTGTTATATAACGTGTGCCATACATTCACCAATCCGGAAGTAGCGACTCCGCCAAACGCATTCTGCTTTTCCACGAGCACGACGCGAGCGCCGAGCCGAGCAGCTCTTACTGCCGCGAATACGCCGGTGCAGCTTCCTCCCAAGACACAGATGTCGGCTTCATGAAATATTGGAATTTCTTTTGCTTCTTCTTTGATTAACATGCAACTATTCCCCTTTATCAAGTGATCGTATTTGCCATATGGACGGTTAGCACTCCGCACCTGTTATTTCATTAGTGAACATTCGTTTGAATTCCCCCGGCTTCAATTTCTCCGCGGTTTCCCCCACATAATGGAATTGCAGAGCTCTACGACGTTTGTTGGAGAGGTTGCAGGCCGTGCCGTGAATGATCAAACCGTTAAACAAAAGGATTCCGCCCGGTTTCAAAGGTACGCAAACATCCTGCTCAAGCGGAATATCACTGTCGCAGATCTGTAAGCTTCTCACCATATAATGGGGCATAGCCCCTTCCGCATGAGACCGGGGAATAACGTGCATGCATCCATTATCCAATTCCGCCGGGTCCAGAGCGACCCAAACGCCTAATAAAGGTTTGTCATACGCCAGTCCGACACCCATATCTTGGTGCCAGGGATGTTCTCCGTCCCCGGGAGGCTTCAACAAAGCTATTGCCTGAGCAAGCCTTGGTTTTTCCCCAAGGATTTGTTCAATTTTGGCTAATAGACTCGGATGATAGGCAAGCTTTTTCAACCGCTCATCGCGATCGACGAAATTGCTGACTTTCTTTACCGCAAATTCGCGTTCTTCGTTCGTCTTTAGTTCATCCCAATTAACCTTACCACTGTTTAGCGTAAGCGTTGCACTTTTAGGGCCGAGGTTAATTCTGTCCATCAGTGCTTCTATTGCGTTGGTTACCTCTTCAGGAGTAAGCACGTCTTCAATCGCCAAATATCCTTGATTCCRATATTTTTTGATTTGCTCTTCATCGATGCTGTCCAGCCCTAGCAATTTCTCTGCGATTTTGTCGTAGCGATAATATTTAGTTGAGATTTCCTCAGGAGAATGTGTCATTTACCAAGCCCCCCCTATCGTAGGATGAGGCGCTATCTGAAAGCGCTCTCTACATTTTATTATTAGGGATGAATATCTTTTTGAGAACGCATAACATTTTTACTTTCTGGTTTTTTCTTTACATACAAAGAAAAAAACCTCCCGAAGAGAGAGGTTCGAATTATCGAGAATAAAATTGATCCCGGTAATCTTGAGGACTCATATGAATGTTTTTCTTAAATATTTTGGTGAAATATGTCGGGTATTCGAAGCCGACTTTGGAAGAAATCTCATGGATCTTGAATGACGATTCCCGTAACAATTCCATCGCTTTCTTCAGTCTTGCATCCAGAATATAAGTATATAAATTGATGCCTGTAATTTGCTTGAAWAGCCGGGATAAGTAAGATGGATTGAAAYGAGAGACTTCTGCCAAACGAACCAATGACAAATCCTGACTCAGATTGCCACTTATGTACTGTTGAATGTAATGCACTGCGCTTGTTGCCCGATCCGCATGTGCATCTTGCTTGCTTTCAAACAGAAGGGTTAACAGTGTTCGGAAGTAACTTCCCCGGTGCTCTAATGCAAGGAGACGATCCACGTTTGTCAATAAACCAAGATCCAATTCCGATTGCAAACGGTTGGTCATTCCCCAGTTTTGGATAATGGATAAGAACATAATGGATAAAGTGGAATACATGCTTACAACCGTGTGGTCCGACTGGCCTGTGGACTGATCCACACTCTCTAGCATTTCGTTCAGCAGCTTTTGGCAGTCTTCCTTCCTTCCGTTCGTGAGCAAACTTTCTAGCAAATCGAGTCTCTTTAATTGGCGGAGTACACTATCCAACTCCTCATTAGTTTTCAAGAATGGCAAGTCTGTTAGTTCAGATGAGTACTCCAAGATACTTCCGTTGCCGCCGATTTGCGGAATTCTGCCTACCCAAGCCTTTAACGATCCAAAACGGGTCGATATTTGCTCCCATTCCACCCACATGCAGTCCACAACAAAATTTACGGTCATTCCAAGTGCATTCGCACATGTTGATTGAACAATCTCTAGAATTCCTTTCAATTGAGAAATCGTTCCTGAATGTTCAGCGGCTTCAATAAAGTTCGGCTGCATGATCCAAACAAGCGTTTCATCATCCATCACGAAGAAGCAAGAAACGTAGTTATCAGCCATGTACTGATCGACGATAAGCTTGACCCGAAATAGCATTTCGGAATCCATATAGGATGACGTATTAGGACAATGACATTCCAACTGGCCCATCAAAAGCAAGACCGGTTCGTCCGCTCGAAGGGGGATCTCCAATTGCCGAATCCGTTCGCGCCTCGCTTCCAAGCTCGGAGCACTGCGCATGAAACCGAGCAGCATATCTTTCTGCAGTGACGGCAATGCAGCCTGCATCTGTCTCTTGGCGTTTTCGAGAAGACCCTCGGCGGTAATCTCAGTCTCAATTTCATGTACCGCTTTCTTGACCAATTCCAATATTTTGTCATATCCAGAAGTTTTCAAAAGATATCCTACGTGATCGTACTGAATGGCCTGATATACATAGTCGAATTCATTGTAACCGGTCAAAAAAATGACGTTACAATGTGGCCATTGCTTCTTAATGATGTCAAGCAGCTGCATTCCCGTCATGCCCGGCATCCGAATATCGGTAATGACAATATCAATCTTAGTACGCTTTAGCCATTCGACCGCTTCGTCACCTGAGTAAGCTTTATAAACATCGAGCTCCAACTCTGGCGTATGCAATAAAAATTCATAAAGCCCGTTCGCAATGAACGGTTCGTCGTCGACCACCAGAATGCGATGCATCGATTCAATCCCCCTTCCATTCAAGTCTGAGGCAAACCCTTAGTCCGCCCAATTCTCCACGAGATAAAGTGATGCCACTGTTTCCTCTGAATTTCAGCTGGAGTCGTTTGTGAATGTTGAAGATCGCCGTCACTTCATCGTGTTCGCCCAAAAGATTCAATTTTTCATTCAGTTTACTAATCTCCTCATCGGAAGCTTTACTACCGTTGTCTTCGATGATCACGCTCAGTTGATACTCGCTGCCCAAAAACCTTACATGGAGCAATCCTTCTCCTTTCATATCTTCGAGCCCGTACTTGAAAGCGTTTTCTAAAATGGGTTGCAAGATCATACGAGGCACCATAACATTCCGAAATTCCTCGGGAAGCTCTTCAAACTCGATTCGGATACGATTAAAGAAACGGTATGTTTGGATATCGCAATACATGCGCGCATGGTTGACTTCTTCGCTTAAAGGCATATCGTTCGCCGCATTTCTGGTTATGTACTGGAGATAGGTACCAAGCTGATTAGTGAATTGTCTAACGTTTTCGTAGTCTTCGCTCATCACCATATTGTAAAGAATAAAATACGTATTATAGAGAAAATGTGGATTGATTTGCGATTGCAGCTGTTTTAATTCAGCACGCTGGGTCAAAATTTGCTGTTTGTACACCTCATCAATCAGTTGATTGAGATTTTTAACCATTTCATTGAAACGATGATACAAATACCCGTATTCGTCTTTTCTGCGATGCTGAATGACGAAATTCAGATCTCCTTTCTCCAACCGTTTGAGCGATTTAACCAATTTCAACATAGGCTGTTGGATAAATTTGAATGTCGAGAAAGAAAAGATGATGATAATAATCATCGAAACAGCTGCAAAAAGCCAGAATATCAGTCTGAACTGATGTACAGCTTTTGTAAAATGGACCATCGGCACATATTTAACCATCACTGCATTTAAATATTCCGACTTTAAATACATGACATATATCTCTTTCTTTGCTAATTTTAACGTCATCGATCCCTGTGAGCCGTCATTTAAACGAAGATCAACCTGCTGCTCGATCAACTGTTCTAGTTCTGGATCAGACCGACTTGATATCGAATAGTTCTCGGTTTGATTGAACAGAATGGCTCCGCTGTCTGGTAGAGTATCAAGCTTTTTCATCGCGGAACGAATTTGTTCAATAGAAACGACAGCTGACAGCATTTGAACGGATTTCTCCATTCGATAGGATAACTCGAGCGGCATAAGGGCCCGCAGGACAAAATTATTATTATGAAAAGACCATTGTGCCATTGAGGTCGGTTTAACCGTATTGTAATAAGTGTATTCCTCAAGAGAAAAATCATCGCGTCCACCGATAGCCGATACATCAATACCGGCCGAAGGAATGTAAGCGGTAACATTTTTCAAGTAAAAATTACTATTCTGAATAACGAACAGCCTTTGCTGCAATCCATTGATCAATTTCAATTTAGAATACAAATCGATGCTTTCTGTTGTATTGGATATATCAGCCAGGTTGTCATCATACAGCATGTTATATAATTGTGAATTGATCCTTTGAATTTCCGTTTCAATATTAGTAAGATAAAAACTCATCTGTGACCGCGTCGAACTTTCCAATTCGTTCTGAACATTTCGAATACCCCAGTTATAGATCGTAAGAGCTATTAGATAAATCGGCAACATGATCAGCAGGAAGGTCAACATTAATCGGGTAAAAATGGAATATCTCCAAAGGTGAAAACCGCTGTGCATCAGACTCAGACTCCTCCTTTTAGATCAAAACATCCGATATTCCCATTATAAACTATTACCTCGGGAAAATCTCAATAAATGGGTGAAAATGGCGAGAGCCCTTGAATTAGAAAATTCAAGAGCTCTTCGTTCTTCGGTTATTAGCCTAGAATAAAATAGATCCGCCATCCCTCATTGTTTTGCGCAATTGAGGGACGGAAATATCGGCGAGCGATTTGTTCTGCGTTAAAGCCAAATATGCGGCTACTCCCGCCGATTCCCCGGTTTGGTTCATATTGACCATCACGCGTACCCCCCCGAACGCTTCCTCATCCACATCGATCATTCTACCGGTTACAATCAGGTTGTTGTAAGGCCCTTTGGGAAGCAAGCATCGGTATGGGATTTGATAGAATGTCGGATTTGCTTCCGTTTTCTCCCGCCACCTTCCGACTTCTTTAGGATAACCGAAGCGCAGGTACACTTGTTCGCCGTCGAGATATTTCATGGTCACTCCGGGTTTATGCTGATGATGAATGTCCACTCGATAACTGCCGTAAGCTATGGCATCGTCGAAATGCCTCCCGTAAAGAACATCTTCTCCGCTAAGTTGATAATGACAGTCAATATGCCGAGTTTCTCTCGTACCGATATAGGATGGAAGGGAAACGAGTGCTAGCTTGTTGTCAGGACCGTACTTCCGGATCATATCCATGATGGCGCGCAGTTGTCTGCGGCCCTCCATTTCGCTGAAAGTCAACTGCTCGCCGTCGGCGCTGTTGGCGTGAAAAACTCTCGTACCAGCGTACATATAGACATCCTTGGTACCTGGTACATGACGGCCCCAACCCCACCCGTCCGGTATTTGAAATTCATCCTTATAGAGCACCCGAGCATCTTGGAGATTGAAACTGATTAAACTGTCATTTCCTGCAACATCGTCCTGCACTTCGCCGTTGCTTCCCCAGCCGCTGATTTTTGCACAGGTTGTGGAAGGTTGGAAGTGGGAAGACATCCGAAGCCCCATGTTTAATCTGGCGCACAGATCCCCGTCTCCCGTCGCGTCAATAAATACTTTTGCTCGGATGGCTCCCCGTCCCGATTTATTCTCTACGATGACCGCGGTTAATTCTCCATCCTGAACGAAAGGAGCGACAAACATCGTATGCAAGTAAGCTTTCACGTTATTTTCCGTAATCAGTTGATCGAGTTCAATTTTCAATTCTTCGGTATTCAGCACGAAACCTACCGAATGACTTTTATGTTCCTCCGTGACAGCACCGATTCGTTTTAAACGTTCGATCGTTTCCAGGGTGAGGCCCGCGATGATTTGTTTATCGAATTCGGTATTAAACAAGGAGTGCCAGACGTTGACCAGACCCGAGGTGGCGACTCCGCCGAAAGCATTCTGCTTCTCCACGATCACGACGCGGGCGCCGAGTCTGGCGGCCCTAACAGCCGCGAATACCCCGGTGCAGCTTCCGCCCAATACGCAGATATCGGCTTCATAAAATACGGGGATATCTCTGGCTTCTTCCCTTATTAACATAGCTTATATCTCCCCTCTATGACTTAGGGTATTCACCCAGAAATTCGGAAATTTTTTGTTTTAAAAATAGGACGGATTCTTTCAATTCTCCCAGACCGTTCACGCCATCTTCGATTGAAATCCATCCTTTATACTTTATACTTCGAAGCTCGCTGAAAATAGCGTCATAGTTATTGATCCCTTTTCCGATCACACCATGGGCCAAAAACTCCGAATATCCCTGTTGGGAATAATCTTTCAGATCGTCAAGCGTATATCCCTCTGTTAAATATCGATCACTAGCATGCATCGTAATCAGCCGGCCTTTCACTTGATGCAAAACCTCTAACGGATCTTCGCCGGCAAAAACAGCATTCGACGGATCATAATTGACTCCAAACCATGGAGAAGATAGCTTACCGATAATTTCCATAAAGACGTCGGACCTTTGTGCAAATTCCGGATAAATCCAATAGCCGTCTTTGTAATGGTTTTCCATGACCAAGTGGACTCTATATTTTTCTGCATAAGGAAGAAGCTGTTCAATCGATTCAACTGTCCAACGAATTCCATCTTCTCTGCTTAATCCTGGTCTGTTCTGTCCAGACAAAACACGGCAGCTGCGAAAGGATTCCGGACCCAGAAAGGCCATAATCTCGATCATCTGCTTCATTTTGTCAATTTCCTGTTGGCGGAAAGAGGAGTCGGGATGCGTGAAATCCGGTGAGGAGCACATCATCGGGATTTCCATATTTTGCTCCTCGGCACATTTTTTCACCTTATGCAAGTATTCCAGATCCGTCCCTTTCAAGAAAAGCGGATATAATTCCAACCCGTCCGCTCCCAACGTTCCGGCCATTTCGATCCACTCGTATATACTCATCGTTCCATCTGAAATCTCATTTATATAGCCTTTCGGAAAAACAGATATTCGGGCTCGCTCAGTATGGCTCATCGTTGTAAGCTTCCTTTCACTTTGGCGACAAGTTCCTGTAATACGGATTTCAGCTCCGATTGGTCTGTGCTTGGTTTAAATTCTTTATTGTCAATGACTAGCGGCGCTCCGACGACGACTAACGGAGCCCCATGTTTAGGCATTTCGGCAGCTTGCGCTACGGATAGACCGCCTACCGCCTGAACTGGAATCGAGACGGCGGCCACCACTTCATGCAGATGATCGAACGGGTTTCTAGCTGGATCTTCCCCTCTTTCATCAAACCCAGTATGAACAATAATATAGTCTACACCGTTCTCCTCAAGCATCTTGGCACAGGCTACTTTATCCGGTGCAGCCATAATGTCGCCCATAACCTGGATCTGGTAATCACGCGCCGCTTTAACCACAGCCCGTATAGTAGCAGGATGTGCAACCCCCATCACGACAACATGGGTTGCCCCTGCCTTGGCCATCATCTCCGCTTCCAAATAACCGCCATCCATTGTTTTCAAATCCGCAACGATCGGGTGATTGGGGAATGCCTTGCGCAGAGCGACTACAGCATGGAGACCTTCGCCTAGCAGCAGCGGAGTACCCGCTTCAATCCAATCAACGCCCGCTTCCACGGCAATTCGGGCCATATCGAGCGCTTCCTCGATATTCGTTAAATCTAGTGAAATTTGAACGATCGGTTTCATAATGATACCCGTTCCTTTCCGTTTTCCGGGGGCAAGCCGCGAGTCAACCCGGTATTATAATGGATTTGGCATGCACTAAAGAATCCATATCATGAAAGGCATTTTTCCAATGATCGATATCATAGGTTTTCGTCATCGGTAATGGGTCAATTTCGCCCTTCTCCATCATCAGCAGTACCTTTTCCCACATGGGGTAATTGTGACTGAAGGAGCCCTGCAGTCTGGCGGCCTTCTGTATCAACGGATCCAGCGTAATTCCGACCGGCTCCGGCCCCCAACCGATCTTCGTGATTTGTCCGGCCGGGCGTACGACATCGATGCTTTGCTTAAGCGTCGCTGTGACCCCTACTGCATCCAAAACGAGATCCGGTCCAAATCCATCCCCCCAAGATAGAACTTCCTTTACGACGTCCTGCCGATCAGCCATAATAACGGTATCCGCGCCGAATTGCTTGGCAATTTCCAATCGATTCGCATCCTTGCTTGTACCGACGATCGTCAAATGACCAGGTGAAAACAGCTTGGCAATCTGCACGCACATTAACCCGATCGTTCCTGGTCCGAAAACGACGACATAGTCGCCCGGACGTATTCTCGAATGGCAGGCAACGGCGTTATAAGCTACGCAACTTGGTTCGGTCATAGACGCTTTTTCAAAAGAAACATGATCCGGCACTCTATGGACAATAGCTTCACGCGTCCTTACATATTCGGCCATTGCCCCATCAGTCAGCACACCGAAACCCTTGCGATGCGGACAAAGATTATAATGACCCGTGCGGCAATAAATGCAGGTTTCGCATATATAGGAAGGGGTTTCACTGACGACCCGATCCCCCTTCTTAAAGAGGGTCACCCCAGAGCCGACATCCGCCACAATTCCTGAAAACTCATGGCCCAAAGTCACGGGTCTTTTGACGGCAAACCCCTGGGTATCGTGATACATATGCAAGTCACTGCCGCAAACCCCTGCGGCTTTTACTTGAATTAACACTTCTTTCGGGCCGAGATCGGACGGGATCGGAAGATCCCGCAGTTCAACCTGGTTAGCCCCTGCTTGGTAATTGACAACCGCTTTCATCCTGGAATTCACTCCTTTTCTTGCTTAGATGGTCATGGCGCCGAAGCCGCCGTCCACACGGAGAAAGGAGCCGGTAACGAACCCAGATGCTTTCTCCGATGCCAAATACACGGCTGCGCCCTGCAGCTCTTCCGGTGAGCCGAAGCGTTTCATCGGCGTGTGCTTCATGATGCTCTCGACGCGCTCTTCCGTAAGAATTTTGCGGTTCTGCTCCGCCGGGATGAAGCCTGGTATGAGCGCATTGACGCGAATCCGATAGGGCGCGAATTCCCTAGCCATGTATTGGGTGAGCGAGTTCACGCCGGCCTTGGAGGCCGAGTAAGTCATAACGCGAGAAAGCGGAGGGTCGGACGACGTCGAGGAGATGTTGATGATGCTGCCTCCCTCGCCTTGCTCGATCATACGCTTAGCGAACACCTGGCAGGCAAGCATAACTCCCTTCAGATTCACATCCATGATGCCGTCCCATTCATCTTCTGTAATATCGAAAAAAGGTGTTGTGCTATTTCGGCCGGGGCAGTTCATCAGAATATCGACGCGGCCGGACCAGCTTAGTACCTCGGTAAGCGAGCGGGAAAGGTCGTCCTTGGAGGTCGCGTCCGCCCGAATCGCTACCCCTTCGCCGCCAGCAGCCGTAATTCGCCGCAGCGCATCGTTCATCGTCTCCGAATTACGGCCGATGATGGCTACACGAGCGCCATGGGCGGCGAGCGCTTCGCCCATGGCGCGCCCGAGTGTGCTGTTGCCACCGATGATAGCGGCCGTTTTACCGGTTAGGTCAAATAAATTCATCATAGGACTCCTCCCTGCTTTCACGGCTTCAGCAATGCCATGGCGCTTCGCATTCGCCAATAAGTTCAACCGTGTCCAGCTCCTCCGCATCAGCGAGCATGCTTTCCGATATGAGAATTTCTCCAAGATGGAGCGTATCGCGGATGCATACGAGCTTAGCCTGCTTCAAATCCCGGCAGTGTGTCGTCTTGATCGCCGCTTGCACAGCCAAGGCGGGCGTATCCATGAACATCGGCATGCGAACCGTGTTAACTCCTCGGCTGGTTAACGCATTCGCATACCCTTTGGCCCAATCGATTCGTTCGAATACCTCTCGCGTCGTGATATCGGCTGACCCGATGCCGTTTGCATTTCCGTCCGTTGCATCCGTCAGACCCAGCACGACAACGCGCGCCGCCGTTATGCCTCCATCGGCATAAGGTGTCGGAAAACGGCCAGTAATGTTCGGATCCATGCCGTCGCCGGAAATATCCTTGCCGATCTTTTCTACGACCAATACGTCGATAGGATCGAAGCATATGCGGGGCATTAATGCTTTGGCCCTCAGCAATAGAGCCGGCTCATCCTCCAGGAACCGCTCGCCCGGAATGATGTGTATCGAGGCCGGGCGGTCATAAGCGTTCTCGATGGTGCCCACTCCGAATATGACCGGGAGGCGGCCGAGCATGATAGCCGCCATCTGGATCACATGCTCGCTCATGACGCCGAAGCCGTAAGAGTGCGCCGATTCGGCGCCCTTTTGTTTGCCGAGCCCGATCGTTACCATCTTGGTCAACCCGCTCTCCACAGGTCCGCGGAACGCCGTATGCGGTTTGATGCGATTGACGACGATGATCTTGTCGGCTTCGCATGCCCACTTATCGGCATATACGCCGAGCCCGCTTGGGAGTCTTCCCAATTCGACCGTCTCCATTGTCGCACAAATAGGCGCCCCAACCCTCTCAGGCGTTACACCCAGAAGATGAAGCACCGACTCTTGGCCTTCCGCCGTTGCGCCGCCGTGGCTGCCCATCGCCGGGATGATAAACGGATTTCCGCCCACCGCTTTCACTGCGGAGACCACTTCCGCGACAATGGAGACGATGTCCGCCACACCGCGGCTTCCAACGGCAATCGCCACCAGGTCGCCGAAGGTGATGCGCGCTAGCATACCGGAACGAGACAATTTGGCCCGCACCGCCTCGGCCACATCGGGCAGCTCAGACGCATCGAACTTCTGCCTTGCGCGGTACATGCGCGGCAACGGCACGTGTTCGAGCATCCGGTTCACCGTGTCAAACCTGTTCGTCATCCGGAATCACCTCCTGCTTCTCCTACAAAACAACCATTGCTTTAATCACCTTGTTTGCCGGATCCAACCATTGTTCGAACGTACCCGGCATCTGAGCAAACTCGCAAATGTGGGTGATGAAAGAATCGATATCGACCTTCCCATTCCTTACACTCTGGATGACGGTTTCAAAATCCTCGCGTGTTGCATTTCTGCTGCTCATTAAAGTCAATTCCTTCTGATGAAAAAGCGGGTCATCGAAGGCAATGGACGCTTTAACCAAACCGACGAAGAGCAGCCTTCCCCCATTGGCAACGAACCGGAATGACGATTCCATCGATAATTTATTGCCAGTTGCGTCAAACACTACATCAGGAAGTTCGCCATTCATCCGTTCGCGCAGCCTGAACTCGGAGTCTTCTCCGCCTACCAAGATGTCGTCGATATCGGCCCAGCTTCGGCAGAATTCAAGTCTGTCTTGATTCACATCCATCACCGTGACATGGGCTCCGCTTAATTGGGCATACTTCATCACGCCTAAGCCTATGGGACCTGCACCGATGACAAGCACCCGTTCCCGCACTTTTAACCCGGCTCTCCGTACGGCATGCGCGCCGATACTCAAACATTCGACGACGGCGGCCGCCTCTAAGGATAAGTCGTTGGTTTGAATGAGGTGATCGACAGGTATGGACACATACTCCTGCATGCCGCCATCCATATGCACGCCAATGATCCTCAAGTTTGTACAGCAATTCGTTTTACCGTTCATGCAAGCCCCGCACACCCCGCATTCACGGTAAGGTATGAGGGTTACCCGATCACCCGTTTGGAACTGCTTTTGATTGTCGGCAATTTCTTCGATCAACCCCGAAAGCTCGTGCCCCAATATGCGCGGATATGTAAAGAAAGGCTGATTGCCCTGATAGGCATGAAGATCGGTACCGCAAATCCCTATGCGCTTGATGCGTACGATGGCATGACCCTCCTCCATAACGGGTTTGGAGGCTTCACGCAGAACAAATTGGCCAGGCTGTTCGCAAACGATCGTCTTCATACCGAGCTACCTCCTAATTATTCTCAGCCCTGCCTGTCATCCAGGTCTTGTTTTGCACAGGCTTCAGGATCTCTTGTACTTGTCGCAATAACTCCAGATCCATCGGTTCTTCCAGGCACTGAATGTTGTTTCTGATATTCTCTGTGCTGGCCGTACCTACCAGCGTAGTGGGAATTTCTGGATTGGCTGCGGGAAATTGAACCGCCAGCTTAGAAATGTCCTTTCCCAGGCTTGCACAATGCTTTGCGGCGCGCATGCACGCTTCCTTAATATCCGGAGGGGCCGGGTGCCATGCGGGTGTTCCCCTGGCTGAGAGAAGTCCCATCGACAAAGGCGATGCGTTGATGACGCCCACTCCTTTTTCCCGCAAATAAGGCAATAGATCCGTAAGGGAAGTATCGTTGATCGAATAATGACAATAGGTAAGAATGGCATCGACATGTATACGCTCCAGCACGAGCTTATAGATGGACAAGGGAAACCCCGTAACTCCGCAATAACGAATTTTGCCTTGCTCCTTAAGTTTGTACAGTGCAGGGATGCTTTCTTCTACGATCTGGTTCAAATCGCCATACTCGATATCGTGCAGATGCAGAATATCGATATATTCCGCATTCAGCCTCTTTAAACTCTCCTCCGCGCTGCGGATGATGCGTTCGGCTGAGAAGTCGAATTCCGCCTTGCCGTATCGGCCTGCCTTGGTCGAAAGAATGTAACGGGATCTCGGAATACTCTTCAACGCTTTACCCAATATGCTCTCGGCAACGGTCAAACCGTAATACGGGGAGCAATCAACCAGATTCATGCCCAGATCGAACGCTTCATGAACCGTACGGATCCCCTCATCTTCGTCGATAGGACGAAAATCGGAGCCTAGCGAGGAAGCTCCGAAGCTCAAGACGGATACGGACAATCCTGTATCTCCCAGTTGGCGATATTGCATCTTAAGCCCTCCTATTCTGCAAACGATTCATACCAATGTGACGTTAATTCCCTGGGCTCTAAACTTATCCTGCATAAAATACAAAAGTGATGAAAATGCAGGTTGCCCATTCAATTTACTTGCAGAGTAATAATCCTCGAGAATTCGAGTCACCTCTGTCTGCAAACTCTCAACTTGACGCCAGTCTCCTTGCTTGGCCGCCTGCACAAGATCCACGTACAGTTTCGGATACACATTGGCAAACGATACAACCAATCCTTTGGAGCCCGCCTTTAAGGCATCGGTCAATAACTTGTCTTTGCCGATTAGCACATCGAAAGTCTTGCCTTCGGTTCGCTGCAGCACATCTACATGGTGAGCGAGATCGTTTGTGGAATCTTTGTAGCCTGCCACATTCGGATGATCTGCCATTTCTGCCAAAAATTCCGGCCGAAGTCCGTATCCGACAAATTGCGGGATGCTGTAATAAACCACCGGCAAAGGGGACAAATCGGCAACTTTGCGCAGGACATCTTCCACTTCCTGCACGGAATACGACAAATAATAGGGTGGGGTAGTTACCGCAAAATGGGCGCCTGCTTCCTTCATAAGGTTTGCATTGTGCACGATGCGGTGCAGCCCGCTGTCGCTGGCTCCTCCGTAAATCGTTACCCGATCGCCGACAGCTTTGGCCACTACTGAGCAAATGTCCCTATTTTGCTCCGGTGTAAAGTGGGAAAACCGGCCTGTAGTGCCCGCCAGAAATAATCCGTCCACACCGCTCTCTACCAACCAATTCGCGATTTGGACCAGCCCGTCGAAATCAATTTCGCCCCCTCCGGTTACCGGAGTAACCATGGGAACAATGACCCCTTCGATAGTTGATTGTTTACGTTTCAAAATGATGACCTCCATTAAGGAATTTCAGTAAGGTTATATCCATTGCTACTCTTTCACGCTTCCAAGCACGATGCCTTTCACAAAATATTTCTGTAAAAATGGATATAGGCACATGATGGGGAATGCAGCCAAAAATATTTGGGCGGCCTTCAAAGTACGATCGGATACCTCCATCAATGTTTTCATTTCTTCTTCCGTTTTGTAGGCAAGCATATTGGGATCAAAGCTGACTACCTTCGTCTGCAGATACGTTTGCAGCGGATAATGTGAAGGGTTATTGATCAAAATGAGTCCATCGAACCAAGAATTCCAATGTTGCACACATGCAAACAACAGAATGGTCGCGAGAGCCGGCTTGGAGAGGGGAACCAAAATGCGCCAAATAATTTTCCAGTGGCCCGCCCCATCTACATAGGCCGATTCCACGAGTTCCTTCGGCAATTGCCGAAAAAAGTTGAGCAGCAAGATTGCGTTAAATACCGGCAGCGCACCCGGAAGGACGAGCGCCCATATCGTATCCATTAAGTGAAGCTGACGAATCGTAATGTACCAGGGGATCAAGCCTCCGTGGAACAATAACGTAAAGAAGAAGAACCAGGCATACCAGGTGCGATAGCTGAAATCCTTCACTTCCTTGGATAACGGATAAGCGACCAGAATCGTCAACAACATGTTGATGGCCACACCCAGCACGACCCGTTCCAAAGAAACAAGATAGGAAGCGATCAGTCGCTTATCTTCAAAGGCGTATATATAGGATCTGAATGTAAAATGAACCGGCCACAACTTCACAACTCCCGCAGCGGCATATTCTCTGGCGCTCAAGGAAACGGAAATCACATTGAGCAGCGGGGTGATGCATAATATTGCGACAACAATCAAGAAGAGATGATTAAAGATAGTAAAGGCGGTTTCTCCCACTGATTTTCTGTACATAACCCTTACCTGCCTTTGCTAAAATATACGGTAATTTGCAAATTTATAAGCGCATCCATACGAAATCACGATAAAGATGGTAGACACGACCGACTTGAACAGCCCGACAGCCGTTGCTACGCTATATTGCGCGTCTAGCAGGCCGATTCGGTAAACGAATGTATCGAGAATGTCTCCCGAACTATACACAGCCGGACTATATAGGTTGAACACCTGGTCGAAACCCGCATTCAGAATGTGGCCAAGACTGAGAGTCATCATTAAAATGACGATAGGAGCCATTCCAGGAAGCGTGATATGCCAGACTTGCTTCCAACGGCTTGCTCCGTCGCATATCGCAGCTTCGTATAAGCTCGGATTAATAGAGGTGATGGCCGCCAAATATACAATCGTGCTGAACCCAAATTCCTTCCAAATATCGGTGACGACAAGCATATAAGGGAATACTTTCGCATTTCCCATGAAAAAAATAGGTTTGATGCCAAATGCGCTTAACACCGAATTCACAAGTCCGCCGGATGGAGACAAGACATCAATGACGATACCGCCAAGAATAACCCATGATAAAAAATGGGGAAGGTAGACGATCGTTTGGATTGTACGTTTCAATTTACTGCTGATCATTTCATTAAGCAGAAGTGCAAAAATGATGGGAACGATCAACCCTGCGACCATCTTCATGAAAGCGATGAAGATGGTGTTCCAGATGATCTGTCCGATATTCGGACTTGCAAATACATATTCGAAGTTATCCCATCCTACCATGGGGGATCCGAAAAAACCCTTGCTCGGATTGAAGTTTTCGAAAGCGAGCACAATTCCGACCATCGGAATGTAGTTGAACAGAATGACAATGACTACGGCAGGAAACAGGATCAAGTGATAGGGAAACTCCTTGCGCAGCTTCCTCTTCCAGTTCCGTATAGAAGATTCGGCCTTTGCCATTACGCTTTGCTCCATTCTTTCCACAACCTTCTACTATTTTCTGTTTTTTATCAGTATTCTTTAATGGTTGTAATACACTTGTTCCATCTGCGCCCATCCCTTTTCACCTTTCAAAGGGATTTGACAATAATCGGTTACGCTTAACCATTCTATATTGCGGGGCTCTGCAGCCAGCTTCGCCATATCTTCTTGGTAATTTTCGCCCGTGTACTCATAGGTGCCGAATAAATAGTAATCTCCATCGTCTAATTGGCGCAGGAAAATAGTAAAATTGCGCAGGTGATACTTCAATGTCAGATCTCTCAATCCGCTATTTTGGTCTGAATGCAGCTCTTTGTATAACTCCATTTTCTCCGGTTTCAATTTAATAACCATACCGATAAGGTTTTTCTTCATTATGCTTGCCCTCCTAACCGTTCATCCAAAAAGAAAGTGTTGGAGAAGACGTAGTTGCTTCTCCAACGCCTCTTCCTATTCCTATTTCTGAGTTGCCGCCCAGTCGTTAACTTCTTTTGTAATATCGGCGCCGCCCAGCGAATTCCAGCTCTTTACATAATTATCGAAATCATCGACCGGAACCGAACCCATGATGATTTTGGTGAACTCCTCGAGAGCCATCTTATCCAGCGTGGACTGTTTGGCTGTCATCGTCGGAGTCGCCGGTCCCCAGAATACGGGATTAATGATCTGATTGTTCACAAGATAATCGTTGATGATACCGAAAGCGCTGAACGGTCCTTCCGAATAAACCCATCCACCCCAGTATTCGGTTTTGACTCCGCCGGCAAGACCTTGACCGCCTGTGCCGTTGTATTTCTCGTTCAACTGATTCATGTAGACGTCATTATCGGGTGCGCTCCAAGGCGCCAGCTTGCTCCGATCCTTTGTTTTCGCATATTCGGCAAGACCGCGATACACTAGGATATTCTGCCTTGGATGGGATAACCAAATCGGCGTCAGTTTATGCTCATTCGTATTTTTGGTTGGGTCTTTCACTTTATCAGGTCCGCCACGGAAGGCAACTTCGTACTCTTTGCTCAACCGGTCCCCTTTCCTAATAAAATAGTTCAACAATTTGATTGCGGCTTCCGGATTCTTCATGCCTTTCTTGACTACAAAGAAACTGGTTACGCCTTGCAAATTCTCAATAGTTTGCTTACCGTCAACGGAAGGAATCGGATATGCCCGCCACTCTGCAGTTTTATTCTTGGTGACAGCATCAGACAGCGGAGAGAATGCATTTATTGCTTGGCCGTAGAACATCCCTATTTTCTCAGAGACGACAGACTCACTTACTTTTCCGGTGTCTTTTACAGCAAACTCCTGATCCAGATAGCCTGCCTTATACATTTCAGCCAATTTCGCCAATGCGGTTTTCGCTGCAGGAACAATTTCTCCCGCGACTAACTTGCCTGAACTGTCTTTGTTCCACAGCATTTGGCTTGGAGTTCCCATCACCAAGGCGTGATACCCGTTAAAAAATCCGTTCATACCATATATGCCGCCGAAAAGACCCTTTTCAAGACCGAGTCCGATTGTATCTTTTTTGCCGTTCTTATCCGGGTCGTTCAGCGTGAAGGCTTTGGCAATGTTAACTAGATCGTCCATCGTTTTCGGAGGCTGTAATCCCAAGCTATCTAGCCAATCTTTACGGATCCACATGACCGGACTTGTTCCCGTAGGGTCGGAAAGCTGCGGAATGGCCATCAATTTGCCGTTAAAGGTAGCTTGCTTTAAGCCAAATCCCTCATCGGACGTCATGAGCGAGCTAATTAAATCAGATTTGTAATCGTTGAACACCTTAGTCAAATCTTGAATCATGCCGTTATCAACCAACTGCTTAAGTTGTACCGCGTTTACTTGCATAATATCCGGCAAGTCGTTGGAAGCGATGGTAACATTCAGCTTTTGGTTATACTGAGCATCCGGAACAAGCCACTGCACTTTCAGTTTGATGCCGAGAACACTTTCAAAAGCATCCGTCCAAACGTTCTTGTCTATTGTTTCGCCCGTAGAGAAATGCGACATCGTAAAGTCGTCGAGTGATTTAACCGTAGTTACTTCGATCGGCGGGTCGTATTTGCCAAACGGATCCTGTTTCGAAGCCGAAGCCGTTTGAGTTGGGCTCTCGTTGTCGCCGGAAGTACTCGAACATGCCGAGATTACCAGCAACAAAATCAGAGCCGAAGCAATCGCTGTTTTTTTTCTGGTTATGTCCTTCACTTTTCAACACCCCTGACATTTATTTAGAGTAGCTTGTAAGCGCTCTATAAATTTAATTATTGAGGATGGCCGTCATTTTGCATACGCATAACTTTTTTACTTTCTGGTTATTTATTTACTTTCGGAGAGAAGACATATTTTTTACTTTCTGGTTATTTATTTACTTTCGGAGAGAAGACATATT
>NZ_JBFUHL010000072.1:0-20025 GCF_056402415.1 Paenibacillus sp. P4_A9 | reverse complement strand
GGACTAGAGCGATGACCCTCTCCCTCGTCAAGCCCAGAAGGATTCGTGAAATGCGAATGATCCATACCTAGACTCATTGCCTTCTCATTCATCAGATAGACAAAGCCCTCTACACTGCCTCCTATATGCTCTGCGATTGCAGTCGCGGCATCATTTCCCGAACGCATCATGAGTCCGTACAGCATGTCATGAAGTCTCATTTCTTCCCCAAGCTTCAAATAGATCGAAGACCCTTCTTTCCCGAAGGCATTTTTGCTGACCTTGACCATGCTAGTGAGATCACCTTGTTCTATCGCAATGATGGCGGTCATTATTTTGGTCAAGCTGGCTATACGCATAGGCGTGTCCCCTTTTTCGCTATAGAGGACACGTCCTGACTCCACATCAACGAGAGAAGCACCAACCGCATTGGTATGAATGCTTGGCGGCGCGGCTTCCACATAGGACAATGGCGCAATTAGCAAACCAAGTAAGGCACAGCAAATGAAGATGAACTGGACTTTAGTTTTCATCGTTTTTGTTATCCTCCTACACGAGCGAACTTGTACACTTCCTTGATCGGATCAACTGATAAAACTTTGTACAAGTATATGCGTGCGGACGAGGGATATGTCCGAGAAATTGGGTGCGACTTGAAGAAGAGGCCGCATGTCAGGGCATAAAAAACGGAGTTCGCGAATGGGCGTAAAGGCGTAGCCGAACACCATTGGAATACTCTAAGTCGAAAAAATCGAGTTACGCGGGGCGAGAATGGCAATTAGAGTACTGTAAGTCGAAAAAATCGAGTTTCGCGGGGCGAAAATGGCAGTAGGAGTAGTGTAAGTCGAAAAAATCGAGTTTCGCGGGGCGAGAATGGCAATAGGAGTACTCTAAGTCGAAAAAATCGAGTTATGCGGGGCGAGAATGGCAGTAGGAGTAGTCTATGTCGAAAAAATCGAGTTACGCGGGGCGAGAATGGCAGTAGGAGTTAACCGGACTCGACTTTCTCTCGGTCGCCGTTGCTTTAAGGAAGAAAAGCGGCCTTTCGGATGCAAAAAAAGCCCGCACTCACTCTTTGACGTCCCAACTGGGCGTTAAAGAGTGAGTGCAGGCTAAATGAATTTGGCATTAACCGCCTTTCGCAGCGAATTCTGCTTACGCTTAGTAAGCCGTCCAGCCCGCATCAGCTGTAACTACTGTACCGTTAACAAAGCTTGAATCATCTGAAGCTAAGAACAGAGCAACCTTTGCAATTTCCTCTGGCTCACCTGCACGTGGATTTAAGCCCATACCAGCCATGGCTCTTTCCATACCAAAAGGATTCGGAGCCGTAATCGTTGTTCCGATGTTCGTGCTCACACCGCCAGGTGCGATTGCATTACAGCGGATGCCAAGATTGGCATATTGAAAACCGACGTTCTTCGTAAATCCAACTACCGCATGTTTAGAGGCTGTATACGCTGCACCTGCTCTGGACCCATTTAATCCGCCTGCGGAAGCAATGTTTACAATGACACCGCTTTTTCTTTCTGTAAAAATCGGAAGAACTTTACGCGTAGTTCTCATTACACCTGTTGTGTTAATTGCAAAAATCCGCTCCCAAAGCTCGTCCGTCAAGTCTCCAGCGGGAACAAAGTTATCCATAATCCCAGCGTTATTTATCAAAATGTCCACGGTGCCGTATTCCTTTACAGCCGTATCTATCAATGCTTGTACGTCTTCTTCTTTCGCTACGTTAGCTGCAATGGCCATAGCTGAACCACCTTTAGCCTCAATCCCAGATACAACGGTTTGAGCCGTCTCCACCCGAAGATCTGAAACGACAACTTTAGCTCCCTCTGCTGCAAACAACTCCGCGATTGATTTCCCCATACCTGACGCTGCACCTGTAACAATAGCCACTTTTCCAGAAAGCTTCATGTGTAATTCCTCCAAATGTCTTGTATTGTTTGTGCGAATAAACGACTGAATTGTGTCTATAGAACTTCTTTCACTTGGAGTATAATAGAGTATCAAACGTGATACAATCAGTAAAAAACGCTCGTTTGTCAGCTAACGAACAAAATGATTGGTTTTGTACACTAAAGCCAAAAGGAATGAATCGGTATGTCGGAAAATACTAAGAAAACAGATCGTCGAATCGTTAGAAGTAAAATTGCGTTGAGAGAAGCCCTACTTTCACTGATGAAAGAAAAGACCTTCAGTTCCATTTCTATTACTGAAATCGTGGAATTTGCGAACTATAACCGAGGAACATTTTATGCCAATTATGAAAGTAAAGATGCTTTGCTGAACGAAATTATACATCATTTAACTGGGCAATTACTCCAATCCTTTCGGGCGCCTTATGAAAAAGTTGAAGTGTTTCGAATTCATGAGCTGCCCGCCAAATCTGTCATGATCTTTGAACATTTTTTCCAAAACGCTGCCATCTATACCGTGTTAGTGAAAAGTGATGTGCTTGCCAAACTGAAAGAAAACATGTTTACAGCACTAAAAAAAATAACCCAAGAAGAATTATTCTATTCCGAAAGAGACGTCGATATGGATCAAGAGCTGCTTAGCATCTATTCGATTCACGCTTTACTCGGTCTCATATTCCACTGGGTTGAAAGTGAATTTAAATATTCTCCTTCTTATATGCAAGATCAGCTTATTAAAATCATTAATTGGCACCCTACGGAAGCTAAAACCGTTTTGAAGAGCTCAACCGAATGAATAGTTCTCACAGAAAAAAGCTGTCCACAAAGGACAGCTCATAATGACCAGTTTCTACACGATAAAATTCTGATTCTCGACATTGGTGACACTGGTTGAAACAGCAGCCGGAGGCTTCGCTGACATGCCTTTGATCATACTTTGGATCTTATCCACAACCTGCGGCGCAGAATCGATCAAACGCTCCAGAATATGCGTTTGATTATCGAGCGGTACGACCTTCACGCCATTCTTACCTACAACGAGGAAAGCAATAGGTGTAATCGAAACCCCACCGCCGCTACCGCCACCGAAAGGAAGAGCGACTTTGGCATTGAGGGCATCGCCTCTATTCATACTACCGCCTTCGATTTCGATTTCGGAGTCAGTCATAAACTCACTGCCACCTGCAGCGAAACCAAAGCCAACTTTGGAGATCGGCATGATGACACTACCATCAGGCGTTTCGACCGGGTCACCGACAATTGTGTTTACGTCAACCATTTCTTTTATATTTTCCATGGCGACTTTCATGAGGCCTTGAATCGGGTGTTCGGACATCTTCATATTCCTCCTTAGCATTATTCGCACTACGAACTGGCATCGAAAGCTCAAGCATCACAAGAGAATCTTGGTTCAGTTCTAGAGTGCCCCTACTGGCATGGGGTTATGTAAAACTCACGACGCAGGTTTAAATCTGGCTCTCGCCTTAAGTGCGAATTGGATCCAGCTTCGAATGCCGCCTTTGACTTTAGCAGCTCGGTACACTAAGCGGAGGCCTGCTATAACAGCAAACCAGACACGTATACGACTAGCAAAACGAAGCTCCGTTGCGAATTGCTTTTGATTATATTGCGGAATGACATCAATGTGCGGCTTTGCTGTCAGCTTTACATAACGGATCGTGAACCCGAGCAGCGATGACTTAATCGCCCAAACGGCTCCAGTCGTAATCGCAGTCTCAGGAGCATCGCCTAGACCCACTCGCGTTATCCACTTGAGTTCCGTACACTCCACTTTGGTTAAGGTTTGCTTCATCCAGCCATATAAATTCAGCGTATGTACAAGAACATCCTTCGCTTCTTTATAAAAGGCAATGACTTTATCCTTCGTAATATGGTCTCGCGTCTCATCTTTTAGCTTGGCACTATGTTGCGTTATTTTCTCCGACTTAATCAAGATCCCTTGCGTGAATCCTTTAAATTGAATGATGGGGATGACATATCGGTATCGCACCAGTCCAAACAGCCCTCGCATCTCCACGGAAAGCGTATCGTTATCCTTCACTCGGGAGAAATAAAATTCACTGCGCAAATAGCTGCATAGCACAACGATAATTGAGATGATGACAACCAAGACGGCCAATCCAACCCACAGCAACACTTACGCCTCCTTAGCACAAAAAACTCCACCCGTAAGAATAAATCTTCTCGCAGGTGGAGTTAGTATGACCTCTAAAAGGAAATGAAATGCATATCTACTCCGACTGTTCATCACTCACGTCTTCTAGGGTCAATTGCTTCTGCTCTCCGCCTAGGCGATCGAATAGCATGCGTGTTTCTTCCTCCAAATCAAAATTTCCCTGAAAGTTTGCGGAGTCTGGTAATTCCTGAATTGAGCTAAGACCGAAATATTCTAAGAATTGCTTCGATGTCCCGTACAAAATCGGTCTACCCACGGCATCCGCACGTCCAACCTCTGTAATCAAATCCTTACCTACTAACGTAGCAAGTGCACGATCACACTTCACGCCGCGGATCTCCTCGATCTCGACTCGTGTGATAGGCTGCTTATACGCAACAATCGATAACGTCTCTAAGGCAGCTTGTGAAAGCGAAGAACGTGAAGGCGTATAGGCGAGTCGTTCAAAATATGGCGCGTGCTCCGCTAGGGTTGTAAGCTGATAAGCACCAGCAACCTCTACGATTTGGACACCTCGTCCTTTACGTTTGAAGTCAGTTCGCATATCTTTCAACAAATCTTTAATCACATAGGCATCCAACTCCATGACTTCAGCAAGTTGCTTGAGATCTAGACCTTCATCGCCAGAGGCGAAGAGAAGTCCTTCAATAATTGATTTCATCTGTTGGAAGTTGAGTGTCAAGGTCAGATCCCTCCTCTTTGGCTTGAATGACGATATCATCAAAAAGCTGATTCTGGTAGCACATAATTTTCTTCATTTTCATCAATTCCAGGATAGCTAAAAAGGTTACAACGATCTCTTCCCGCGTCATCTCATAATCGAATAGCTTAGAGAATAACAGCTTACCGCCTTTTATTTTAAGCAAATCCACAACTTCACGAATTCGATCTTTTACTGAGATCTCATCCCGCCTAATCCGTGCAACAACATTACGATTGGCTAACTTACGCAGTGTTCGTTGAAAAGCAATAAGCAAATCAGCGAGATCGAGACCTTCTACAGGATTCTCATGCGTTTCTGGTAAATACGGTGTTAAATCCTCCGGTTCCCGTGTATACACGAGACTGCGCTCTACCTCTTTATCACGAAGCATATCGGCAATCGATTTATATTTGCGATATTCAATCAATTTGGCAACGAGCTCGGCTCGCGGGTCTAACGAATCATCCATATCATCAAAATATTCGTCATATTCAATAACAGGCGGCTTAGGTAGAAGCATTTTGCTTTTGATGGAGAGCAGCGTGGCTGCCATGACTAGAAACTCACTCGTAATATCTAACTCCAGCTCCTGCATGGCTTGTACATACCCAAGATACTGATCTGTAATTTCTTTGATCGGAATATTGTAAATGTCGAGTTCATTTTTATCAATCAAATGAAGCAATAGATCAAGGGGGCCTTCAAATGCTTCTAATTTATAGGTAACCTTCATGTCGTTCTTCCCCTTGTCATAGTGAATAAAGTTGCATAATTACCTGTACGGCGTATGGATAAATACGACTGAGCACCCATTGACCAATGGGAGTCACCATTAAAACGATTACAAGAATCAGTGCTTTCATCTCGTGTCTTGTCATCCATCGTTGTTTCGGAGGTGAGACGAGGCCTTTCCAAATAAACCAACCATCGAGCGGATAGAGCGGAAGCAGATGTATGAGGCCGATCATTAAATTTACGATGATACAATATTGTAAATAAACACGCCATTGTTCCACGACGATAGATTCGATTGAAGCACCGAGTAGCGTGGGCAAGAAGAAGTATAACCACCAAAAAAACAGAACAAGCACAAGATTCGTGATAGGTCCCGCTAGATATACAAGTGTATGTGATAGTCTTTTATACTTGGGAAAACGGTCGGGATCGACCGGTATTTTCTTCGACCAGCCGTAAGGCCCGAAGACGATCATCGAGAGCCCCAAGACATCTAGATGTGCCAAGGGGTTCAGCGAAAACCGTTTGCTCTCACGAGCCGTTCGATCCCCAAGCAGCCAAGCGACACCAGCATGCGCTGTATCATGCAGGGTCATGGCGATTAGAAACGCGAACAGCCGCGGGAGCAATGTTTCCAAATGATAATAAGCAAGCATTAGGAAGAAAATTGCTTCGTCAAATTAGCCATTTCAATCGCAGTTACGGCAGCTTCCCAGCCTTTATTGCCTGCTTTCGTTCCCGCGCGTTCAACTGCTTGCTCAATGGAATCCGTTGTTAACACACCAAAAATCGTAGGTACGCCAGTTTTTAAGTTAATTGCGGAAACACCTTTCGCCACTTCGCTGCACACATAATCAAAGTGCGGCGTTGATCCACGTATCACAGCACCCAGGGTAATAACTGCATCGTATTTGCCGCTTTCCGCCATCTTTTGTGCGATTAGGGGAAGTTCGAATGCGCCTGGAACCCAAGCAATGTCGATTTCATCTTCGTTGACCCCATGACGTTTAAGTGCGTCTTGTGCACCACCAAGTAGTTTGGAAGTAATGAACTCATTAAAGCGTCCTACGACGATGCCGTATTTTAAATTTTGTGATATTAAATGTCCTTCATAAATCGTTGCCATAGTTAGAATCTCCCTTTCTGTTAATGCGAATTGGATGGAATATAATCTACAATTAAATGCCTTTGCCTAAGTCTTTAAAACTCAGCATGTGGCCTAGCTTCTGTTGCTTCGTTTGCAAATAAGAAAGGTTATCTTTCTTACTCTCCATTTGAATCGGAACGCGCTCATCGACTTCAAGACCATAGCCTTCTAAGCCTTTGATTTTGCGAGGATTATTCGTTAATAGACGAAGTTTCGTGATGCCAAGATCTTTCAGAATTTGAGCACCAATGCCATAATCACGAAGATCTGGAGCAAATCCAAGCTTAATATTCGCTTCTACCGTATCTAATCCCTGCTCTTGGAGGACATAAGCCTTCAATTTATTGATTAACCCGATGCCGCGACCTTCCTGTCGCATATATAATAATACACCATTGCCTTCTTCATCAATCTGTTTTAATGCCGCGTCAAGCTGTGGACCGCAATCACAACGATGGGAATGGAACACATCTCCCGTCAAACATTCCGAATGTACGCGTACCAGAGTAGGTTTGGAAGGATCAATCGTTCCTTTAACCAGAGCTACATGCTCCTTATTATCTAGTTGATTCGTATAGGCAATCGCTTTGAAAGTACCGAAATCCGTCGGCAAATCAACTTCAACCTCACGCTTCACCAATTTCTCTTGTTGATTCCGATACTGAATTAAGTCCTGAATGGTAATGATGCAAAGCTCATGTTTCGCAGCAATTTCCATCAGATCCGGAACCCGAGCCATCGTTCCATCTTCCTTAATGACTTCACAAATGACGCCTGCCGGATACGAATCACAAAGGATTGCAAGATCAATTGCAGCTTCGGTATGACCAGCTCTGCGGAGAACACCGCCCTTTTTGGCAATCAAAGGAAAAATGTGTCCAGGTCTGCGGAAATCCTGCGGTTTCGTCGTTGGATCGATCAAGCCTTGGATCGTTCTGGAACGCTCATGTGCTGAAATTCCTGTACTTGTATCGATATGATCAACAGACACCGTAAAGGCTGTGCCATGATAATCTGTGTTGCGTGCCACCATCGGTGGCAAATCAAGCTCTCTGGCTCTATCTTCAGTGATCGGGGTGCAGACAAGCCCACGTCCTTCTTTGATCATGAAGTTGATCACTTCAGGTGTTGTTTTATCGGCAAGGGCGATAAAATCGCCTTCGTTTTCTCGATCCTCATCGTCTACAGCAATAATTATTTTACCTAATTTCAGATCCGTGAGGGCCTCTTCAATCGTATTAAATCGAATGGGTTGTGTCATATTCACCTCTCCTAACTAAACTTACATAAAGCCGTTATCTGCTAAAAAGCTTGCAGTTAGCGTGCTTTTCTTAGGTTCCCCGCGATGGGAAGACTCAGAAGGACCAAATTTGAGCAGTCGTTCCATATATTTGCCAAGTACGTCGCATTCGATGTTGACCGTGTCTCCTGCTTGTTTGTCATGGAGAACGGTTTGCGCAAGGGTATGCGGGATAATCGAAACGGAAACATCCTGTTCTGTGACATCTACAACAGTTAAACTAATACCGTCAATCGTGATTGAACCGCCAGGAATGATGTAACGGAAAATATGTGGATTTTCTGGTTCAAATCGGTATACGACGGCATTCTCTTCTGGGGTGCGAGACAGGATCGTTGCTGTGGCATCCACATGTCCTTGCACAATGTGCCCGCCAAATCTACCATTCGCTGCCATGGCCCGCTCCAAATTCACACGTGTGCCGGATTGAAGCTTGCGAAGGTTCGTCTTTCGGTACGTTTCAGGCATCACATCAACGGAAAATGAATCACTATCGTATGAAATAACCGTGAGACAGACGCCATTAACAGCAATACTGTCCCCTAGATGGACATCCTCCAGAATTTTACGAGCACCAATGGTTAGTACCATCGCTTGCCCTCCACTATGAATGCGGCGCATGTGGCCGATTTCTTCAACTATGCCGGTAAACATGCCACTCCTCCATTCTCTAGCTCTTATAGATCGGATAGCCGGTCATACACACGTCCGGCCCGAATTGCTCAACGCTCAGTCGGTCGAGCGTAATGGCATCGTCCATCTTCGCGAATCCGTCGAAGTGGATGTTCACAGGTGCTGCTATGCCCCCGCCGATAATTTTCGGCGCAAACATCAGCACCAGCTTATCAATCAGGCGCCGCTCCAGCATGGCGCCGTTCAAGCGGCCTCCACCCTCGAGGAGGATGGAGCCGATCTCGCGCTCGCCCAGCTGCTGCATGGCGAGCGTCAGGTCCACCTGCGGGCCGTCCCCGCAGGTAAGGACCGTGATGCCGCGCGCTTCCAGCGCGGCACGCCGCTCTGCTGGCGCCTGTGCGCTCGCGAGCAGGATCGTCGGCTGACGATCCTGCTCCGTGAGCACGCGGGCGCCGAGCGGGACTCGCAGCTGCGAGTCCGCGATGATGCGTACCGGCTGTACAGCCGGTACGTCGCCTCGCGTGCTCAGCTGCGGGTCGTCGGCGATGACCGTCTGGACGCCGACGAGGATACCCTGATGCCGATGGCGCAGGGTATGAACAAAGGCACGCGACGCTGCGGATGTAATCCACTTGCTGTCGCCGGTTTTGGAAGCGATGCGGCCGTCGAGGGTGCTCGCGGTCTTCATCGTCACGAATGGCATGCGCGTGACGATGAATTTGTTGAAGGCTTCGTTCATCTTGGCGGATTCTTCGCCTAGCAAGCCTACACTCACTTCCAAACCATGTGCAAGCAGCTTTGCGATCCCAGTCCCTGCTACTAACGGATTCGGATCTGTTGTTGCCACAACAACGCGCGTCACACCCGCTTCGATGAGGCGATCGCTGCACGGCGGTGTTTTGCCATAATGACTGCAGGGCTCCAAGGTAACATAGGCGGTACTTCCCTTTGCTTCCTCGCCCGCCATTCGCAGCGCTAGAACCTCCGCATGCCCATGACCGCGCTTCAGATGAGCGCCCATGCCAACAATGCGACCCTCTTTGACGAGGACACAGCCAACAACAGGATTAATGCCTGTTTGTCCAAGCGCGCTCTCCGCCATCTGAAGCGCAAGTCTCATATAGGCTTCGTCATTTAACAACTGCATGGCTGATCACCGCCTTCTTCATCCATTCCTTGAAATCTAATGCAAAAAGCCCCTTCCGCTTTCGGATGGGGGCCAGAGATTGTTTAGATAACACGAATAAGCTTCGGCTATTACGCCTGTCGCATTTTTGATCAAATCAAACAACACCGACGAGGTAGCCTAAATAGACAGACCTGCCGAATTTTGATTAATGTGAAAAAATGAACAAGCATGCTAGCGAATTGGCATTCGCATTTTCCTTCTCCCATCCAGACTATACTGTCGGTCCCGGAGTTACACCAGGTCAACCGTAGCGAAGCTGTTGTCAGGTACCGCTAGCTTCACAACGGGTCACGGACTGATCGTAAGCCGGTACACTAACCATGCTTACGAATCACCGCCGGTGTGGAATTTCACCACGCCCCGAAGGTTTTGCATACTATATAAGAAAGTAATAACGAAAGCTTAGCTACTAATTTCTTTATTAAACAAAAATTTATCACTCACGCATGAAAATTGCAAGGTCTTTTTTCATTTTATCTCAGAAAACTTGTCGGAATTGTAGGTTTTTCATAACCTTCATATTTGTTAAATTTGAAAAAAACTGCCCAGACCTAAGTCTGAGCAGTCTCTTCAGCTTTCAATTATACTTCTACAACTTCTACTTTTTCCATTTTGTCTTTGCCTTTGAAAGCATCAACAAGCTCCATACCTTTGGATACTTTACCGAACACTGTGTGTCCACCATCCAAATGCGGTTGTGGTTGGTAAGCGATGTAGAATTGGCTTCCACCTGTGTTACGGCCAGCATGTGCCATCGCTAGGGAGCCGCGCTCATGTTTGTTTGGGTTGATTTCACAGTTGATTTGGTAGCCAGGGCCACCAGTTCCTGTTCCAGTCGGGCAACCACCTTGTGCTACAAATCCTGGAATTACGCGGTGAAAAACAAGTCCGTTATAGAAACCGGAGTTTGCTAGTTTTTCAAAGTTAGCGACTGTGTTCGGTGCATCGTTCTCAAAAAGATCGATAAGCACCTCTCCGCCACCTGCTAGTTGAATTTTTGCTTGTTTTGCCATTTTGTGGTTCACTCCTTTAGGAAATAATATCTTATTCTACTATGAATGACTGCATTACACAAACAGCAGGAGGAACCCTAAGCAAATAGGGGCCTCCTGCTGTTTCGTGCTGCTATTAAATCGTCTTGGACACTTGTTTCATTCTCGCAGGAATGACGTCATTGCCTACGATTTGATCGAATGTTTCACGATTCACGACAAGGTCGCTCTGACCATTTTGAACGAAAACTACACCTGGCCTGCGAATACGGTTGTAATTACTCGCCATCGAGTAATTGTAAGCCCCTGTACTAGACACAGCTAGAATATCGCCTGCGGCTACCTTCGGCAGGTTCACATCCCAGATCAGCATATCGCCGCTTTCACAGCATTTCCCGGCAATGGAAACAACCTCAGCCGGTTGCTCCGCAGCGCGGTTAGCGAGGCCCGCCTCGTAAACAGCTTCATATAGAGCAGGACGCGGATTGTCTGTCATACCGCCATCCACCGCAACATATTTACGCACACCAGGGATATCCTTCGTTGTGCCGACCGTGTAAAGTGTAGTCCCTGCATCACCAACGATGCTGCKACCTGGCTCAACCCAAATTTCCGGAAGTGGGTAACCATTACTGCCGAAGTTCGTTTTGATCGCATCCGTAATCGCCTTAACGTATACAGCTACTGGAAGCGGTGTATCTTCACTTACGTAACGAATACCAAAGCCGCCGCCAAGGTTGATTACCTTGAAAGTGACGTCTAATTCTGTCCGAACATGAATGGCAAATTCAGCCATTTTCTCCGCCGCGATGCGGAAGCCTTCAACTTCAAAGATTTGCGAGCCAATATGGGAATGAATGCCTAACAGTTCTACATTCGAAAGCTGAGAAGCCTCACCAATCGCACGGAATGCCGAGCCATTGCCCAAATCGAAGCCAAATTTAGAATCCGTTTGACCGGTTGAAATATATTCATGCGTATGCGCCTCAACACCTGGCGTAATTCGCAATAAAATTTTCACTTTTTGACGTTTCTCAGCCGCAATCGCATTTAACATCTGCAGCTCGATAAAGTTATCCACGACGAAGCAACCAATTTTAGCGTCAATGGCCATTTCCATTTCAGAAATCGTTTTGTTATTGCCATGGAAATGAATACGCTCTGCTGGGAATCCAGCTTGAAGCGCCGTGTAAAGCTCTCCATCGGATACAACATCCAGAGACATGCCTTCTTCTTCAACAATTCGGCACATCGCCATTACACAAAATGCTTTACTTGCATAGGCCACTTGAAACTTCAGACCTGAAGCCCCAAAAGCTTCAACAAACTCACGACAACGCTGACGTACAAGCGCCTCATCAAACACATAGAGAGGTGTGCCATATTCGGCAACTAACTTTGTTGTATCAACACCGCCAATTTCGAGGTGGCCTTGGTCATTTATTTTACTGGTACCATGTAAGTACATAGCTATATTTTCCCCTCTCTACTCCAACCTACCCTTTGCCAAATTCCGCTTAAGAGGTCGCGCACATACTAATAAAAGTACCATAGTGCACGCGTATTTGACAATACATGCGCCTAGAACAAACAAAAAAGGGCTGGAAGTTTCCCGCCCTTTTTCACGCTATGATTTAGGTTGTCGGGTTCCATCAATCGGCTTCGTAATGCTTAGCCTTGTTTTGCTTGCCAGCACGGGACGACGAAGTAAGATAGAGAAAAAGCTCTTGGCATTAAAAGGGATGAACGGCCACATATAGGGGGCATCATACGATTTCATTGAAGCCAGCATGATCAGCCAAATTGTGGAGCCTATCACAAAGCCTGGCACTCCAAAAATGGACACTGTAATTAATAACGCTAGCCTCACGATTCGATTCGCCAAGCCTAATTCATAGCTTGGCGTAGCGAACATCCCAATCGAAGCAAGGGCGAGGTATAGAATGACTTCGTTTATGAAGAGTCCTGTCTTTACGGCAATGTCTCCAACTAGAATCGCAGCCACCAAGCCCATCGCAGTTGCAAGCGGTGAAGGGGTATGTACTGCTGCCATCCTCATTAGATCTATTCCTATATCTGCAATCAGGAATTGAATTAGGAGCGGTAAAGTACCTTCCTTTTGCGGACCAAGGAATTCTAGACCCACCGGCTTTAATGAAGGCTCCATCACCATCAGATACCAGAGTGGCAGCAAGAAGATCGACATCATAATACCAGCAAAGCGGACCCACCTTAAATAGGTGCCAATAAAAGGTGTATTGCGATACTCTTCGGCATGCTGCACATGATGGAAAAACGTCGTGGGCAAAATCATGACACTTGGAGAGGTATCCACGAATATGCAAACATGCCCTTCCAATAAATGTGCAGAGACAACATCCGGCCTTTCTGAATAACGAACCATTGGATACGGATTCCAGCCCTTATTTACAATCATTTCCTCTAATTGCTTCTCACCTAAGGGCAGACCATCAATCTCTACTTGTTTCATTTTGTCTTTAATATCTTGGACAAGTGTCGCATCGGCAATATCGTTGATATACCCAAGACAGACATCCGTTTTCGTTCGCTTCCCGATTTGCAGGATCTCAAGTTTAAAACGCTCATCTCGAATGCGGCGTCTGACCAGGGTGACATTCGTTAACAGCGTTTCTACAAAACCATCACGTGAACCTCTAACGACACGTTCTAGATCAGGTTCAGCAATAGATCGGATAGGAAAGCTCTTCACATCGACGGCGATCGCTGATGTTTCACCCTCGATAAATAAGGCGGTCCCGCCCATTAATACTTGTCCAACGATCTCAGACATTTTCGAATAATGTTTAACTTGTATGTGAGGTATTAGTTTTTCAATGAACGCTTCTACGGTATGGTGGGATACATCTTCTTTATCTGCATACGTAAGTCGAGTGATAATATCCGTCAAGACCGTATCTTTTGCAAATCCGTTACAGTAAAAGATACCTACACGTTTAGAGCCGAACACCATTTCTCTCATCACAAGATCAAAACTTCGATTCAAGCCGACCCGTTCTTCCAATACACGCTGGACTTCTCGGATACTTTTCGGAATATTTTCTTGAATCTTTAGCGCCTTCTCCTGCGGCGTCATATTGGTAATCGGATTGTATGCCGATAGATTACCTTCCTCGTCGACAGCAAGCTTTTCTTCTTGACTACTTAGATTCTCATCATCCCTTGATTCTTCTAGCTTCTCATTGCCCTGTGATTCTTCTAGCTTCTCCTCGTCGCTCTGTTGACCATTTTTAACAATAAATTTCACTGGTGCGCCTCCTTCATTCACCATCTAATAAAATATCCATTCAAACAAGGAGCCAAAAACCTTACCAAATATCATGGCCATTAATAACACGATCCGATAGGAATCCATTCCCACCCGTTTAGCCAAAATCGGCAGCACATTGACAATTTCAGTCAGTGCTGCGGCAAGCAAACCTACAAAACAACCAGCAAACAAGCCAAAGAGTGCTGCCCCCATAGGGAATAAATGCATGTGCAGATCACTGAAATCCACCCAGGTAAACATCAGGGAACCAAGAACGACTGCTGCTTCGTAGGCATGGATTTTGGAGAATGATCGTGTGATTTGAGCTAATCTAGGAATGATATCCAGAACAACTAAAAAAGCAACCATGCCGCTCCCAACCGCAATACCTCCTGCTAAGCCGATAAATGCAGCTAGGAATACTTCTCCGAGCAGCGTAATCACTTCGCGTCTCCTTCTTCATGGATTTTCGAATACTCTTCTGTAATCACGTAATGATTAATATTTTCTTGATACATAAACATCTCAACTTCTAATGGACTCGGCTCTTCATTGAACTTCTTTTTAAACAAGTGATTAAAGAAAAGCACCATGCCGACTCCGATCCCAATGGAATACGGAATTTGCAATATGAGTGGATGATCCACCTTTTTACCTGTCATCAGTTCATATATCCGCTGATGAACCGTCAACATGGAGACGTCAGCATGGAAATTCATAATAGCTAGTCCCGATCCGATGAATAAAAGCAGCCAAACCATGCCGATCAGCAATGGATTTGCCTTCTTATTATCGGTGTATATTTCTAGAAGCACGTGAGGTTCTCCGAAATGCTCAACCTGCAGCTCAGGAAATAATTTTTTCACTTTACGAATGATCAGTAACATATCGATGAGCACACGATTCCCATCCTCTTGCTGGGGCTGGTGAATCACTAGTTCGTTCAGGGCCTGTTCATATTCGGGTTCCACAAAGAGTTGTGCAATATGATGCAGCCTCACGACATTTCCTTTACGCACACGAGCTTTGCGGCGAAGACGAATGTACAAATACTTGCTTAGTACCTGGACCATGGTTCACTCCTCTCAGAGCTTAGGCGATCTCAATACTTCCTGCAATCATCCATGTATAGGAATAGTATGCAAAATCTTTCCTTGGCATAAACAACTCAATCATTGGTAAATTCTCCATGCATAAAGACTGATTTGGCAAGGCATGTTAAATAAGGAATACGGATCACTTATTCCATATAAAGAAGGTGATAACATGGCAAAGTTCGCGTTAACACTGGTCATCATCGGTGCGCTGAATTGGCTTCTAGTTGGGCTTTTTGAATGGGATTTAGTTTCTGCTCTGCTTGGGGGAGATTCACACCGTGAATCTTCAGGGTTAAGTCGTATCGTCTATTCCCTTGTAGGTTTATGCGGGATCTACTGCGTGAGATTTTATTCTTTCGACCGTTATTCGGTTCGGTAGTAGAGACTCAGATATACAAGGGGTAAGCCGCTCATCGCCCATGGTGCTCTTGGGAAGTCAGCGGCTTTATGTATATGCGCTGAAAAACCGTCCTCCAAAGGAGCACGGTTTATTCACATTTGCTTATTATAGTGCAATCTGATCTTTAATGGATTGCAGTATTTTCTTTTCCAATCGCGAGACCTGAACTTGGGATATGCCAAGTCTGCTTGCGACCTCAGACTGCGTCTGATCACKGAAGTAGCGGAGATAGACAATGAGTCGTTCTCGTTCTGAGAGCGTCCCTATGGCCTCATTCAACGCCAGCTTCTCAAACCATTTTTCTCCGGATTCATCCGAAATTTGGTCCATAAGCGTAATCGGATCTCCATCGTTCTCAAACACGGTCTCATGAATCGACGAGAGCGGTTTATTCGCTTCTTGCGCGAATACAACCTCCTCCGGCGTAATCATAAGCTCCTCGGCAACCTCTTTGATCGTTGGGAGCCTGCCCAAGCGTTTCGACAGCTCATCCTTCGTCTTGCGAATTTTGTTCGCTAATTCCTTGAGAGAGCGGCTTACCTTTAGTGTCCCATCATCCCGCAGGAACCGTTGGATTTCTCCAATAATCATCGGTACCGCATAGGTTGAGAACTTAACATCATACGAGAGATCGAACTTATCAACGGACTTGAGCAGCCCGATGCATCCGATCTGAAACAAGTCTTCGGCTTCGTAACCACGGTTCAAAAAGCGCTGAACCACGGACCACACCAAACGGATATTGCAGCTGACAAGTGTTTCTCTAGCGAGTCCATCTCCGGATTGGCTGAGGGCGATTAACCGTTTGACTTCCGAATCGTCTAAATAACTATGAGAAGCATGCTTCAGATCAACATCCATAGATCCTACCCCTAATTGTATAAAGCTTTTTTAGATTCAATTCGCTTCAACATGTTTATTTTCGTTCCGATTCCGACGGCCGTCACAACTTCCACTTCGTCCATAAAATTTTCCATTATTGTAAAACCCATACCTGAACGTTCGAGCTCCGGTTTGGACGTGTACAGCGGCTCCTTGGCTTGCTCTAAATCAGCAATACCCTCGCCCTTATCCTCGATCGTTAAACGAATCGTGTCATCATCGATTTCGGCTGAAATGGTAATGACACCATCCGTTTGATTGTTATAACCATGTATAATCGAATTCGTTACGGCCTCTGAAACAACCGTTTTGATATCCGTCAATTCATCTAAAGTTGGATCTAATTGTGAAACGAATGCGGCCACAGCTACACGTGCAAAGGCTTCATTCTCTGAACGACTGGCAAATTGCAGTGTCATAAAGTTACGTTCGCTCATAAAGCAACCTCCAGACTGGACATTGCATTACGCTCGTTATCCTGAATCGATACGATCTTGAACATACCCGAAAGCTCGAACAAACGATACACGGCCGGTGACACGTCACAGACGACCATTTTGCCGCCTTTGCTCGTAATTTGCTTGTAACGACCAAGAATGACGCCGAGACCCGAGCTATCCATGAAGGAAAGGTCCTTTAAACTAAGAATCAGGTGGTGCGTCTGCTCCTTTGCAATCGCATCCTCCATCCGCGCCTTCACACTATCCGCTGCATGATGGTCAAGCTCGCCCTTCAATCTAACAATCAGCGCTCTTCTGCCTTGCTCAAACTCAATTTGCAGGCCCAATATGTTCACTCCCTTCAGGTCATGAACACTAGTTTCTACAACTGAGTTGGTATTTCCTGCCCCCCGACAAAACTAGAAGAAAACCGCTAAAAATAGGCAAATTATACGATTTCTACGTCCTCTATTCGCTGTTTTCCACCATTAATCCGTTGTAAATAACTGGGACGTTGTCCGTTTAAAAAGCTTCCACCATGAGGCTTTATCAACAGCTAGCGGAGACTCTAAAGGGTATTCCGCTAGGACATTATCGCCGTTATAGACCATGATTTTACCGATCGGCTGGCCTAAGCTAACAGGTGCTCTTAAGCTTGGATCGAGCTGCAATTCATGTCGGATATTAKCCGTGTCAGTCCCCTTTTTCATTAAAATACTATAGTTTTGCTTCGCAACTAACGGCACGGTCGATACTTGGCCTTTATTTATCGTAAAATTACCCAAGCTATCGCCTGTTTTGAACAATGGGTAATTCATGTATTGTGCAAAAGCATAATCAAAAAGCTTCGACACTTCTGCGTTCCGTGTCTTGGTATTGGGTTCCCCTAATACGACAGCCACGACCCGTAAATTGTCCCGTTTCGCTGTAGCCGATAAACAGAATTTGGCTTCACTGGTATAGCCTGTTTTCAATCCATCTGCTCCACTGTAAAAACGAACCAACTTATTCGTATTCACAAGCCAGAACGGCTTAGGCGAATCTTTACGTAAATAATCTTGATACGCACCAGTAAAATTCGTAATGCCTTCATGCTTTAGCAGTTCTCTTGACATAACAGCAATATCATTCGCAGTTGTATAGTGATTAGCTACAGGCAGTCCATTGCAGTTGGAGAAATGGGTGTTCTTCATCCCTAATTGAGCTGCACGCTCATTCATCATGGCAACAAAATTTTCTTCTGAGCCTGCAATTTTCTCCGCCATGGCCACAGAGGCATCATTTCCAGACGCCATTGCAATGCCCTTCAGCATTTCTTGGACGGTCATTTGCTCGCCAGGCTCTAAGAAAATTTGAGAGCCTCCCATTGAGGCCGCGTATTCACTAACGCTGACTTTTTCATCCATTTTGATGGAGCCCTTGTCGATCGCTTCCATAATCAGCAGCATCGTCATGATTTTCGTAATACTTGCTGGCGGAAGCTTTGCATCTTTATTTTTCTCCACGATCACCGTACCCGTATCCGCATCCATCAGAACAGCAGATTGCGCATTAGGTGTTAGATCTACTGGCTGTACCTTGGTTTCCGCCGCATAAATCGCTGGCAGCAACAGCATCACACTTAGTTGTAAACAAATGAAACTGATTAGCCCTTTTTTTCGCATAGCAATTGTACCCCTCCTGTGATGTATGAAGTGAAAGTTTGGCATTTTGCAGCATGAATGACTGCTAATCAGTGTTGACGAATTCCGTGCAAATTATTCCATACGGGTGAAAATAAGCCAGAAAGACAAAAAAGCACCTTCCATTAGGAAAGTGCTCTCTCGTTCTCATTCTATTTCTCATTCGATAACATCATAAATTAATTGTTTCGGTGCCGGCTGCATGGAAGTGATCTTATACGCATCTACAATCATGGCCTCGACCTCAACCACATCCAAACGATTTGCATGAATCGTACAAATAGATTCCCCGACTTGTACCGCATCACCGATTTTCTTATTTAACGTCAGTCCGACCGCATAATCGATCAAGTCTTCCTTCTTCGCCCGCCCTGCGCCAAGCAGCATAGCAGCAATTCCGATATTTTCCGCTTGAATCTCGTTGATGAAACCAGCTTGCTTGGCTTTAACCTCGACATGATAGGCTGCCGTTGGCAGAAGCTCAGGCTGATCAACCACACGCGAATCACCGCCTTGGCTGGCGATAAAGCGTTTGAACGTATCCAACGCCTTCCCCTTCGTAATGATGTCACGGACAGCCTCCTCCGCCTCCTCAAAGGAAGTAAACACCTTACCTAGCACGGACATATACGCCGCAACAGAAATCGCAACCTCAGTTAGATCTCTATCCCCCGTTCCGCGCAGCACGTCGATCGATTCCCGAATTTCATTCGCATTCCCGATTTCGCGGCCAAGAGGTTGATCCATATCGGTAATCATCGCAATCGTTTTGCGATTTAGACGAGTTCCTATATCCACCATCGTCCGAGCAAGTACCCTTGCATCCTCCACCGTTTTCATGAAAGCACCTGAGCCAATTTTCACATCTAGGACAATTGCTTCTGCTCCTGAGGCAATTTTCTTACTCATGATAGAGCTAGCGATCAGCGGAATCGAATCCACCGTAGCCGTTACATCACGCAAAGCATAAATTTTCTTATCTGCAGGTGCCAAGTTACCGCTTTGACCGACAATCGCAATTTTATTTGTGTTCACCGCTTCGATAAAAGCTTCCTTGGTTAATTCAATTTGAAAACCAGGTATGGACTCCAGCTTATCTATCGTTCCGCCAGTATGCCCTAAGCCTCTCCCCGACATTTTGGCGACTGGAATGCCAAGCGATGCCACAACAGGTCCAACGATGAGACTAACCTTATCCCCAACGCCACCTGTCGAATGTTTATCCACTTTCACACCAGCAATTGCGGATAAATCAATCATTTCGCCTGATCTCGCCATCGCTAATGTGAGAAACGAGGTTTCTTCATCCGTCATCCCGTTCAGGAATGTCGCCATCAAGAAGGCAGACATTTGATAATCAGGTACATGCCCAGCTGTATATTCATTGATAATAAACGTAATTTCTTGTTCTGTTAACGCATCACCGACACGCTTCTTA
>NZ_JBFUHL010000071.1:0-21082 GCF_056402415.1 Paenibacillus sp. P4_A9 | reverse complement strand
GTTTTTATAAAGACGAAAACGCCTCCATTTTCTATAATTACTTTCATAAGCAAGTAAGAATAGGCAAAGGGGCTGTTAGCTATGGGGAAAGATTTGAACATGTCACTCGCAGGAATAATGGGCTTTCCGGTTACGCCGTTTGATCATAATGAGCAGGTAGATGAGAAAGCGTTTCAAGCTAACGTCCGTTTTTTAGTGGAAAATGGCTTAGATTCTGTCTTCGTTTGCGCGGGTTCAGGGGAATTCCAATCTCTGGATATCACAGAATATGAACAATTAGTTAGCGTTGGAGTCGCGACTTCAGCTGGCAAAGTGCCTGTTTTCGCAGGGGCAGGAGGTAATATTAGAGAAGCAGTAACACGTGTGGGGCTGGCAGAAAAGCTTGGCGCTGACGGTTTATTGTTGCTTCCGCCATATCTGATCATACCCGAGCAGGAGGGTTTGTATAACTATTATCGGACACTTGCGCAGAGTACAAGTTTACCGGTCATTATTTATCAGCGTGATAACGCGATTTTTACCTTAAGCACCCTAGAAAAGCTGGCTGACTTGCCCAATGTCATTGGATTTAAAGATGGTTTAGGCAACTTTGAGCTAAATATTGAATTCGTACAAGCCATCGGTTCAAGGTTACAATGGATGAATGGCATGCCGCTCGCTGAATTAACGATGCCAGCTTACTCGGCACTAGGTTATCTTTCGTACTCATCGGCCATCTCCAATTACATTCCGCAAGTATCGAGAACCTTTTATACAAGCTTGCTTGCAGGCGATCAGGCGACGGTCCGTTCCATTTATCAAGAAGTCATATTACCGATTCATCGTATTCGTCAATTCCGCAAAGGGTATGCGGTTTCACTGATTAAAGCAGGTATGAACATTGTTGGATTGCCAATCGGGCTGCAAGTACGAACGCCGTTAGTTCAAGTGGAACGAGAGCATTATGTACGGTTGGAGGCCATTATTAAACGGAGTTTAGATCTGGTCGCGGTAGCCAATAACGGTTAGGAGGAAAATGTCATGATGAAGGTATCCATTCAAGTTCCTACGTGTGAACTATCCGATATCGATTTGAGACAAATGTGTCAGCTTGGCGTTGACTGTATAGATTTTACGCAAGGTGGTTCCTTTCCAGGTGTTCGTGAGCAGGGTTTTCCTGATCTGGATAAACTATTGCAATTAAAACGCAGAGTTCGTTCTCATGGGATGGAAATTAATCGTGTGACGCTTCCGGATATGTCAGCTAGCTTTATGTTGGAGGAGCCTGGCACTGAAATCCAGTTGGACAACGTCAGTAATGCGATCAAAACCTTCGGTGAAGCCGGGATAACGCTCGTTCGCCAGCGTTTTGCTGGAGATGTGTTCCCCTATATGGCGGAGGAATATACAGCTGTACACCGAGGCGGCGCGCTCGTTCGCGGGGAATCGCTGAAGCGTAATCTGGACAAACAACCTCCTACGGTGGAACAAATGAATGCTTGGTGGAAGCGCTTCGATTTGGTTTTCGGTACGTTGGTACCACTTGCGGAAGAGTATGAGATGAAGCTCGCTGTGCATCCTTCGGACACGCCTTATCATAACACGCCGTTCGGTGGGCTCGGTTTGAACAGGGTAATCGATAGCTTCCCTAGCAGAAATGTTGGCCTTGTCTATTGTGTAGGCTCACGCGGAGAAGCTGGTGGAACGCCGCTCGTTCTGGATGAAATTTATCAGTATGGCCGCAAGGATAAAATCTTTCTTGTTCATTTCCGCAATGTGCGAGGCAGTCTGGCGACGGCGGGTGCATTTGAAGAGGCTATGCTAGACGATGGTCACATGAATATGGCGAGAATATTGCTGGAGCTCCATAAGGTCGGCTATAACGGTTGCATTAATCCAGATCATATCACCTCGTTGGAAATGGATCGCGCACCGCATCGAAGTGCAGAGTCCAAGATGAATTGGGTTGGCTGGGCCTATGCGATTGGCTACGTAAAGGCGCTATTGGCCGCTTTAACGGAGTTTAGAGGCGGGAGAGACTAACATGACTGATAGTAAAACGTATCTGAACTATATCAATGGTGGGTGGCTTGCGGCCTCTAGCGGCGAGGTGGAGGCGAGTATTAACCCAGCGAACCGACATGAAATTGTAGGATATGTACAGAAATCATCCATAGCGGATTTGAATGATGCTGTTGCGGCAGCGAAAGCAGCGAAGCTGGGTTGGCGCAAGTTATCTGGATCTGCGCGCGGTGATCTATTGTACAAGGTTGCCGATAAGCTAGAGCGCCGATTGGATGAAATTGCAGAAATGATGACGCGTGAAATGGGGAAAACATTCCCTGAGGCCAAAGGTGAAACCGCACGTGGCATCGCTATTCTGCGCTATTATGCAGGCGAAGGCATGCGGAAGACGGGTGACGTCATTCCGTCAACGGACAGCGCTGCCTTAATGTTCACGACACGCGTGCCGTTAGGCGTTGTCGGCGTGATTACGCCTTGGAATTTCCCGGTGGCCATTCCAATCTGGAAAATAGCGCCTGCTTTAATCTTCGGTAATACGATTGTATTTAAGCCTGCTCAGGAAACAGCTGTAACGGCTGCTCTAGTCATGGAATGCTTCCAAGAAGCGGGGATTCCTGATGGTGTCGTAAATATGGTGACTGGCCAAGGCGATGTTATTGGCCAAGCGATAGCGGATCATCCGGACATTCATGGGATTACCTTTACGGGATCGGATCGGATTGGAAAAGGTGTTGGCCAGGCCGCACTCGCTAAGGGAACGAAATATCAGCTGGAAATGGGTGGTAAAAACCCGATCATCGTAGTCAACGATGCGGATCTCGACCTCGCTGTTGAGGCGACAGTTAGCGGTGGTTTACGCTCAACCGGACAGAAATGCACGGCTACAAGCCGTGTTATCGTGCTAAGCGAAGTCTACGATGTGTTTAAGGAGAAGCTGCTCCAGAGAATTCAGGAGATTCGCGTAGGTCCAGGGATGGATGCATCTACGTGGATGGGACCGTGCGCAAGCGAGAAGCAGTATCATACCGTGCTATCCTATATTGCCAAAGGGATCGAAGAGGGCGGCACCTTGCTTTGCGGCGGGGGTAAAGCACAAGGTGAGGGGTTAGATGCAGGCTTTTTCATTGAGCCTACGGTCTTTGAACATATTTCAAGCGCGATGACGATCGCGCAGGAGGAGATTTTCGGACCTGTTCTTGCCTTAATCAAAGTGGATACCTTCGAGGAAGCCATTCGAATTGCCAACGACGTGAAATTTGGCCTTAGCGCATCGATCTTCACGAGAGATTTCTCGAAAATGCTAACCTTCATGCATGATATTGACGCAGGCCTTGTACGAATCAATGCCGAGAGCGCTGGTGTAGAGCTGCAAGCCCCGTTCGGCGGCATGAAAATGTCGAGCTCTGGCTCACGGGAGCAAGGGCAGGCGGCTATTGAGTTTTACACGGATATTAAGACGGTGTTTATAAAATCATAGAGGAGAGCCAGTTGCTTCTGCAGCTGGCTTTTGCTTTGTGCGTGAACTTGACACGACACCTCTTTGCATCGCATAATGACTAGACACCATTAGGTTTCCTTTTACATTGTGAAGAGTCAGGAGGGGTGATTGTGGACGAGAAGAATCCAACACGAGATGTGTATGATGCAGTAGCCGATCCAACTCGGCGTAAGCTGCTTCATCTTTTAGCCGAGGCCGAGGAATTACCTCTCCACGAAATCACGCTTCATTTTGAAATGGGGAGAACGGCGGTTTCTAAGCATTTGACGATTCTGAGAGAGGCTGGACTTGTCATCGATCGCAAGGTTGGACGGGAAACGCGCTTTCGGCTGCAAGCTGCTCCGTTAAGGGAAATCCAAGATTGGGTAGCCTTCTATGGGAAATTCTGGAATGAAAACTTTTTGCGGCTGCAGCAATTGTTGGAAACGGATTTCGATGAGGATTAAAAATTAGTTGAACCGCGCTCAGCGCGGTTTTTTCGTTTCTTGAGTGGATTCTTTCATGGAATTGGAAAATGGTGAGAAAAAGATGTATATTTGCATGTATGCATAGACGAGGAAGGTATTCAGCATATAAGAGGAGGTTGTTATCGTCATATGGTGATATCCGGTGTTCTCGTAATACTCGTGCTCGGAGCCTTATTTCTTGCTTATAGCACCTTCTGGGTCAAATATGAACATCTTGACCTCGGCGATCCGGATAAGAAGAGTTTCACCGTTGTTCAGATATCGGATCTGCATGGGCAAACCCAATTCATTAATGGATCTCTGAGTAAAATGGTGAATAACGTCAAACCTGATCTTGTCATGATCACAGGTGACTTGGTCAGTAGCAAGCCTCAACTGGATACAGTTTTAGATGAAATTCGTAAAATAGATTGTCCTTATCAATTCTTTGTGCCGGGAAATCATGAGCGTTATGGGTTAGTCCGATCCCGCATGCAAATGTATTCGAAGCAAGAATACTCGGATATCCTGAGCTCCGTTCAAGCGTCGAATATGATAGTCTTATCCAATTGTGAATACCCGATCGAGATGGGCGAGAAGAAGTGGCTGATTTATGGTTTTGATAACTCGATTAGTGGGTATGAACATCTGACTACAAGTGTAACTGAAATACAAAAATATGATTATGTCATCATGCTTGCTCATTCCCCCAGTATTATTAAATCTGAACTCCATCATCAACTTCCGTATGACTTACTGCTTGTTGGACATACGCATGGGGGCCAGGTTCGGCTGCTTGGACATACGATTGGCGCATTTAAGAACTATCATGTCGGGCTTAGGCGATTAGATAAGCGAAGACATTTCTATATCAACCGTGGTCTGGGAACCTCGCGGCTTCCAATTCGACTGGCGTGTTCACCGGAGATTACAGTTTTTACAATTCGAATTTAGCATGAATAGCAGGAGGTATCAGCTTGGTTAAACATGTATACATCATTACGGGTTCTTCAAGTGGGCTCGGGGCAGCATTATCAAGACAGCTGTTGTCCGAGGAGAATCAGGTTTTTGCCATATCGCGGACGGTGAACACGGATATTCAACAACTTGCACTTGCCTCAGGATTAAGATATACATTCATAGCTGCTGACCTATCACAGATAGATACTATTCAAGCAAGCTTACAGCAGATCATCGAATCCATAGATTCGATAAAGATTGAAACAATCACTCTTTTTAATAATGCTGCAACCGTAACCCCAATAAAAAATATTCAAGATTGTTCACAAGATGAAATTGTCTCATCCATTCAACTCAATCTAACAGCACCGATCATACTTACTTCATATTTTATGAAAGAAACAACCACATGGACTTCTAAACGCACAATTGTTAACATCTCTTCAGGCTCGGGGCAATATCCAGCAAGCGGTATGAGCCTCTATTGCGGGGCGAAAGCAGCGCTGAACATGTTCACGAAATGTGTAGAGCTTGAGCAAGCCGGAGCTACGAATCCTGTTCGGATCCTAGCCATAGACCCAGGAATGATGAATACAGGTATGCAACAAATAGCACGAGAGACGGATTTCGAGTTATCGCATTATTTTATGAGACAGAAAGAAGAGGGTAATTTACTTGAGCCAGAAGCTGTAGCGCGGAAAATATTATTTGAGATTTGACGGGTTAAACTTTACTTAAAATAACAAAACGGCAACCAAGGAGCATATTACGTCCATGGATGCCGTTTTTAATCCTCTTTTACAAGCCTGCCGAAATAGCTTTCTTAGCTCGTTCCACAGATCTTCCCACAGGGATATAGATCATTTTCTCTATTGTCATCACCCGCGAAATCACCTGATCCGATAAGACATTGCGACCGTCAAAGATTATAGGTTGTTGCATAAGCTGAACTATGTAAACCCAATCCAATTCAGCGAACTCCGGCCATTCCGTCATAATAATGAGGGCATCAGCACCTGCCGATACCTCATAAGCAGAATCCATCAATGTAACGTCTTCCATCGAAACATTTTGAACGACTGGATCATAGGCCTGAACATCAATACCATAGCGATGACACAGCTGTACCAAAGTTAGAAATGGCGCATCACGCACATCGTTGGTATTCGGTTTGAAGGAAATTCCAAGCACACCTAGACGCTTTCCACGTGGATTTTCCCATAGTGAGATCAGCTTATCCATCATCTGCGGAATTCGTTTTTCATTGATGTGAGCTGTTGCCTCGAGTAAGGGAAGTGACAGTCCGATGGCTTTTCCGGAAGTCAGCAGGGATTGTAGATCTTTGGAGAAGCAAGATCCGCCATACCCAATGCCTGCTTGTAAAAAATGAGGACCAATGCGTCGATCCGAGCCAACGCCATGCATAACCTCGCGAATATCAGTGTCATACCCTTCACAAACATCAGACATCATATTGGCAAATGAAATCTTCATAGCAAGGAATGCGTTGGATGCATATTTGATTAACTCGGCGCTGCGTCGATCACAGACTTGGATTGGAGCGTCAATCCCTTTGTATAATTGATAAAGCGCAGCTTCTGCTGGGTACGTCCGGCACCMGAAAACGATACGATCAGGGTTCATAAAGTCGTAAACAGCACTGCCTTGACGTAAAAATTCCGGGTTAAATGCGACTTCAGTTTGGATGCCGGCAGCTATGAAGCTTAGTTCAAGCGCATCGCAAGTGCCTACAGGAACAGTACTTTTCATTATCACAAGAGGAGGACAGACGCCAGCTAACATTAGTTGAGCAACCACAGCTTCGACATGACTAAGATCGGTCTGACCATCTGCACGAGTAGGGGTTCCAACAGCGATCATAAGAGCATCAGCTCCGGCAGAAGCTCTTGCTATATTGGTGTCGAAGAACAAATATCCTTCGCTGCGGCATGATTCAAGCATTTCTAGCAGATCCGTCTCCCAAATGTTCAATTTATTGATTTGTAGGTCTCGGATCACATGTTCCCGATCAACCGCTGTCACAATATGTCCCAACTTTGCAAAGCAAACAGCAGCTACCAATCCGACATATCCTGTGCCAATAATCGTTAATCGCATGTGTTTTCCCCCTTAAGCTGTGTAAAATCCAGATTTCTTCCCCATACGACGAAAATCAATGATCTGCTCATAATCGTGCAGCAATTGGTCAAAAATGGTGTCCCACGATCGACCAAGCGCGAACTGGCGGGTTTCGGCACGAAAGCTAGTCATGCGATCATTATCATCGACCAAAGCACAGATTTCACGAATAAAAGATTCCGACTTACGTGGCGTACATAATACGCCAGTTTCCCCTGGGAGCACCATTTCTCGCACACCTCCGCTATTGGCAGCAACAACAGGGAGTCCAGATGCCATAGCCTCTTGAACGACATTACCAAACGTCTCGGTACTGGAAGGGAATACGAAGAGATCAGCGGAAGCATAGATCTGAGCAAGCGCTTCGCCACTCTGATACCCTGCGAACGTCACATTAGCCGGCGCTTGCTCACGCAGCTCTTGAAGCTGTGGGCCGTCTCCAACAATGAGCCAGTGAACACGGTCTTTCACAGAATCTGGTAAGTATTTCATAATGGCAGATAGGGTGTCGATGTCTTTTTCAGGAGCAATTCGACCTACATAAAGGAAGAGAAAAGGGGCGGTAATCCCATACCGTTCACGAACGTCGTTACCTTTCTTTTCTGGTGTATATAATGAGCAGTCTACACCGCGTGACCAGAGCAATAGGCGATCTATGCCATGTTCTTGCAAGGTTGAGATCGTATCCTGTGAGGGAGCGAATGTTGCATCACAGGACTGATGAAACCAATTGATATAGCTCCAATAAAGAGGAACGGCAGGTCTCATTCGGTAATAAGAAAGATAACGATCAAAATGAGTGTGATAAGAGGCAACGTGTGGTACATGGTGTTTGCGCGCATAGTGCAGCCCACATAATCCAAGGTTAAAAGGAGTTGCTAAATGAAGCAAATCGGGGCGAAAACGCTCAAGCTCTGTGCGTATGGTAATAAGCCTTGGTAAAGCCAATCGGACTTCGGGATATAGAAAAAAAGGGATGCTCGTAATCGGACGAATCGGGTCCGAGTAAACCGTGTCAGCCGTGCTTTTCGGTGAAAAAACAAGATGTTCGACGCCTCGCCGGTTCAAATAGTCCGTAAATCTGCCAAGCGTGAGTGCAACGCCGTTCATTTGAGGAACAAAAGTGTCGGTAAACAACGCGAGACGCATATGAATCCCTCCTGTAGTTCCAATATAGCTTTAGCGTAGCATGGGATTATTAGGGGAAGATCATTGGAATATGAAGGGAATATAATAATTACTGAGTTGTACTTTCTAAACATGAATGTATACTAAGTAGTATGACAATGTTATTAGCTTCAGAGAGGATGTGGTAAGCCATGATTACGCATTTTGCTCAACTGCAGTTACCTACAGTATCCATTCAAGGTGTGAAACAATTTTATCAGGATCAATTACATTTTCCAGTGATCTCGGAATCCGAGAATGAAATTAGCTTCCAACCAACGGAATTTTTCACATTAACTTTTAGAGAAACAGAATTTGCTTTACATCCAGCGCATTTTGCTTTCGAAGTGCCATGTTCGGAATTTGATGATTTGGTTAGTGAACTTCGATCTTCCAGTGTTACCCTTTTGAAATGGCCAGATGGGCGAATTATTGATCACTTTGGAACCGGGGGAAATGTGTATTTCCGTGATGGAGATGGGAATTTACTGGAGATGATCGCGCATCCATATGTCAAAGAAGGTATTTTGCCGACACAAGGAGATCTGAAAATCTTATACCTGAGAGAAATCGGTTTTCCCGTTGATGATGTAGCTGAATTTAGAGAGTTGTTGGTACATCTCTTTGATTTCAAGTTGGATAAAGTGTCTGAAAACTTTAGCTTTGCGATTGGGGGAACCGCACACGCCGTGATTTCATCGACGAAGCGCAAATGGATTCCCATAGCAATGACGGCTTTGCAACCCGCCGCTATGGTTGTCACTTTTGGCGTTAGCAGCATGGGGTTCATGCAAGAGATAAAAGCTAAACTAGATCGTAATGGCATTCCTAATGAATGGAAGGATGAAGATCAGCTCTATTTTCAAATAAACGTGTATCACTTCTATTTGAAACTAACAAATTTCCTCGAAGATGTGCCTGTTCGCTTGAATTTACCGTTTTCTATCAAGTAAGATAAGAGTTTCCAAGGAAAATAGTTGTTCTTGAGGAGCAGGCTGCATTGACACATGATGAAAAGAAATTAAACGCATCCCAAAACCCTTTTGTACTTATGCCTATTTTGCTGTTGATCTGGGGATCGGTTGCTGCAGTTAGTAAATTGGTATTGAATCAATTAGACAGCTATCAGGTTTTATTTTATATGTATGGTATAGGCGTGGTTATATTTGGAGTCATTCTAGTCGTCAAATCGCAGGGGAAGACCATCTTGTCATGGCGGTTGTCTGAGTGGATGCTGGTACTTGCCTGCGGTGTGTTTACGTTCCTCTATGATTTTCTCTATCTAAAATCACTTGAACTCATTCCGGCCGTAGAAGCGTCGATGTTAAATTATTTATTTCCAATTTTTATCGTTGTATTTGCTATTCCGATCCATAAAGAGAAGCTAAATCGCTACAAAATCCTCTCGATCATCATGGGCTTTGCAGGAACTATGCTACTGATTACCAAGGGGGACTTCGCCAATTTCAGTTTTACAAACCTAAAAGGGGATCTGTTGGCGATATTGGCAGCAGTGAGCTGGGGACTGTTTACGAATCTCGTGAAGAAAAACAAGAAAGACATGCTTATCAGCACCCTTATGATTACTTTAGTAGCCTGGCTATTGGCCATTGCGGGGATGCTCCTATATTCACAGGGGACGATGCTTCAAATGTCGAACTTCTTTGGCGTAGTATGGTTATGTCTAAGCAACATCGTATTCGGATTCTTCCTGTATTTCAGGGCATTGAAGTACTCATCTGCGTCATTAATCGCGAGTTTCACCTTTTTTGCCCCATTCGTAACGCTTGTGTTTATAATGATTTTATTAGGCGAGCGGTTGACTTGGATGGATGGTCTAGCTACTGTTCTCATCTTGTTCAGTGTGCCAGTACAGAAATTAGGTGAGGTAATCAGTAAGCGGAGGGGGATGATTTTATGAATAAAACGACTCCGAACTCACATGGTCTAATTCACCATATTGAGCTATATGTATCAGATTTAAAGAGTTCGATGAATTTTTGGTCGTGGCTGTTAGCCGACTTAGGGTACCATCTGTATCAAGAATGGGAACGAGGCCAGAGCTGGAAAATCGGTGAAACCTACATTGTTTTTGTGCAGGCGGAGGAACGGTTTTTGGATATCCCGTATCACAGGAGCCGCGTCGGCCTTAATCATTTGGCCTTTCACGCAAGCTCACGTGGGCAGGTAGATGAGATGACAGCTAAGTTAGCCAAAAAAGGTGTTCCAATTCTTTATGCGGAAAAGCATCCGTATGCTGGGGGAAAGGACTACTACGCTGTCTTCTTTGAAGATCCGGATCGGATCAAAGTAGAGTTGGTAGCGCCAGCAAGTATGTAAAAAGTATCCAATAGAGGCTGTCATCAAGTAGTATAATCTGCTTGCGTGATACAGMCTCTTAGTTGTTTCTACAATAAAGGCAACAACGCCATAAATGACTTCGATGCCGCCGAAAGCGGGACACCTCGAAGGGTGGCAAGCCCTATTTTGCGCGTAGGAATTGGCGGGGTTAGTGGAATTTCGATTAAGTCGCCTGCAGCGAGTTCCTCGGTTACATAATTACCAATCACAAAAGCGAGTCCAAAGCCACGCTTGGCAAACTGCACAAGAAGATCGATGCTTCCAAGCTCGAACTCGGGTGAGAGCGTAACACCTTTAGAGGCAGCAAATTCATCGATATAGCGCCTTGTGCTTGCCCCATCTTCCAATAAAAGCAGTGGGTAGGCATGTAAATCATCTAGAGATAATGAGTGGCCAGCTAGCTCAGCAAAAGCTTTGCCTCCAACAAGACAGTCTTGAATCGAGGAGCTTTCGCGGAAATCAATCTGCTTGTCCGAGCCGGGTAGGCTGACGATACCAAAGTCGATTTTTCCCTCCTTGAGCAATGCCAAGGTTTCGGGTGTTGTACGGTTCGTAACGCGGATTCGCACTCCTGGATGTTGTTCGTGGAAAGCCTCAAGATAAGGCAGTAGATAGTACTTGCACAACGTATCACTAGCCCCAATGTTGATCTCCCCGCTATGTAAACTATGCATGTCAGCGATGGCTTTTTCACCGATTTTCATAAAACTAAAAGCCTGTTCGACGTAACGAAATAACACCTCACCTTCAACAGTTAACGTGACTCCCTTAGCGGTTCGAAAAAAGAGTTGACCACCCAAAGCAGCTTCCAGTTGTTTAATCGTATGACTCACCGCGGGCTGGGTGATATGAAGCGCTTCGGCCGCTTTCGATAAGCTGCCTGTCTTGGTGGTCCAATAAAAAACACGATACCATTCCAAATTAATATCCATATCCATTACCTCGCCTTATATCTGATATTACTTATATCAATTATTCTAATGTCATTGACGCTATTATAATAAGCTTTGTAAGGCAAAACAAGTGTAGGAGGCGTTAGATTTGACAGTAACTGCGATTGTTGGAGCGAATTGGGGAGACGAGGGAAAGGGAAAGATGACGGATGTCTTAGCGGCACAATCATCTTACGTTGTTCGGTACCAAGGGGGAAGCAATGCAGGGCATACGATCATTAATGATTACGGTAAATTCGCGTTGCGAATGCTGCCTTCAGGCGCGTTTTATTCTCATGTAACGAATGTAATTGGCCCGGGAACCGCTCTCGACATGGATATATTGTTAGGCGAATTAGAGGAACTTGCAGCAAGAGGTGTACCTAAGCCAAAGTTGTTTATCTCTGAACGAGCGCAGGTGGTGCTGTCGGTACATCGACTCTTCGACGAACTCGAAGAAGCGCGGCTTGGCGCTCGCAGTTATGGCTCAACAAAGCGAGGAATCGCACCATTTTACGCGGACAAATACGCGAAGCTCGGCATTCAGGTTGCCGATTTATATAATCAAACTCGGTTACAGGAACGAATCGAACATTTGCTCACGGCGAAAAATGTGCTGCTCACGCATCTATATGGACATAATCCCGTTTCATTAGACGAAATCATGGCACAGCTGTTAAGTCAGGCTGAACGAATAGCTCCATACGTTTGCGATACAACGACTCTACTCCAAAATGCGAATGCAAAAGGTGAGCCCATATTGGTGGAGGGGCAGCTTGGTGCACTGCGTGATCCGGATCATGGTATTTATCCGTATTCGACGTCATCTTCGACACTTGCAGGTTTTGCTCCTGTCGGTGCAGGACTACCCGCATATGCGATTACTAATGTGATAGCGATTGTGAAAGCCTATTCGAGCTGTGTAGGTGCGGGGCCTTTCGTCTCGGAGCTCGACGGGAGCGAGGCTGACGAGTTAAGACGTCGCGGCGGTGATGCCGGTGAATATGGTGTAAACACGAAGCGTCCAAGACGTATGGGTTGGTTTGATGCAGTTGCCACCAGGTATGGCTGCATGATCCAGGGTGCGACTAGTGTCGTTTTAACAAATCTGGATGTGTTAGGCTATTTGGATGAAATACCTGTTTGTGTCGGATATGAATTGGAAGATGGGACGATTGTAGATCGGTTTCCAGTCACCGCGTTGATAGATTCGGCTAAACCTGTTTTATCGAGAATGCCAGGTTGGAAATGCGATATCTCTCAGGTTAATCGAATGGTGGAGCTACCAGAAGCGGCGAAAGCCTACATCAATTTCGTGGAATCAGTAATAGGCGTTAAGATTTCAACGGTCTCTGTTGGTCCGAGACGCGAGCAAGTGATTCAACGATAGCTGCAGTTTGACTGCTTAGCCGCCGCGAGGTGGCTTTTTATACAAAAATCATAGTAATCGAGTAAATGGGAAAAATAACCACAAAACTTTTGTGGAGGGATTCATTTGAAGAAAAGTATGGTGGTTACGTTGATTTTGGGGAGTGTCCTGATTCGTCCAGGTCAAGGTCAAGCTGAGGTACCAATGCCATGTAGTGCCGTTCTTAACCCAGTAAATGATGACAATGTTAATGCGAGAGGAGCAGCGCTCGTTTACAAAGTGAAACTAACACCAAGCTTTCCTCGTACCAGTATCAGCATGCATGCGAATCACTTGCCTGCACCATTTTCGATCGGCGATTATGATGGGTATGAAGGTTTCACTTTTATTCCAAATGAGATTAGTTGGCGCTTCAAGCTGTATCCAACGCCACAGCAAGATGGCCCCACGTGGGCTGGAAGAATTGATGATATTACGGCTGATTTAACGAATAGTACGATGGAGGTCCGACTTTCGAATACGAAAACGGGGCGGCTGGGTCCTGTCATTTTAACCAGTCCGATGAATTCATGTAAATAAAGGGAAATAGGCTGAAACTTATCCGTGTTGGTTTCGTCTAATGTTGTGAAATCTGGGTTGTTACATTTAGGAGGACGTCATATGCCAGAACAAAACATTGCTGAAAGATTAGAAGCACTAAGAATCCGATTACCGGAGGCAAGTGAGCCAGCTGCGAAATATGCCAATTATGTGAAAGTAAACGGTCTATTGTTCGTATCAGGTAAGGGTCCGTCCGGCAGTCCCAAAGGGAAACTGGGTAAGGAATATACAACACAAGAAGGGTATCAATTTGCTAGACTAGCCGGGATTGAAATTCTCGCTGTTCTGCAATCTGCTCTAGGGTCTCTAGATCATGTTAAAAGAGTTGTTAAACTTCAAGGATTTGTTAACGCCGTTCCTGAATTTGAGGAGCATCACAAAGTGTTGAATGGCTGTTCGGACATCCTGTTGGATGTTTTCGGTGAAAAGGGGATGCATGCGCGATCCGTCTTCGGGGCTGTATCGGTTAGAGATAACCTGCCGATTATTGTGGATTCTATTTTTGAAATTGAAGAATAAATGAACGAGAAGTATCGATTCATGATAGGTCAATACGGAAATTATGATGAGAACAAATATAAGAGGGACTTTCGCGACGGTTTTTTCGGGATAGAGGCGTGTTTATTTGATTCGGAGAACGATATATTAAACCTTATAAATGAGTCGAAAAGCAACAAATTTCATATTGGTATTCATTTCCCATTACGAGCTAGTTTATCTAAAAGTAGGGATGCCTTATTCCTATCTAAGGATCCTGAGATTAGAGATTCAGCCTTTGATTGGATTCAAAATGAGCTTGAATACCTTATGATGATCAGACCTACATACATCCTTTTTCACTATCCTAAACCTGTCATTTTAGATGAAAGGGTAAATTGGAGCTCGTGGAGATTTTCAGACGAATCAGAGTATATGGTTGAAAGCGAGATTACATTTGAGGTATTCATTGAACGGACCGAGGTACTCTTTAAGTGGCTTACAAAGAAAAGCGAGGCGTATGATTTCATTCCTGTTTTAGAATTCGATGCATTAAATCGCTACATCTATGAAACGAATTTTCTAGAAAAGCTATTATTGGAATATCCTAAAATTAAGGTATGTCTCGATACGGCAAGACTCTACTTGCAAGAAAAGGTAGATCCATTTTTTGATGCTAAAAAAATCATTCGTACATTCACACGTTTTGCCAATTCGATCCATCTGAGTAATGTACAAGTAAATGAAACTATAGCCAATAGTCGCCATCCCGTCTTACCTGAGCTGGATCCACGAGATGGCTGGGCACCGATAGAGCAATATCTCAAAATTATTGCCAAAGAGAACGATGATGTGAAGATCATGTTCGAGCACCGATCTGATTTAATTAGTGAAGGGCAATTAAATCAATGTTATCATTGGGTTGAGCGTTTATTGAACGATGGATAATTAAAACGCGAAACATAATATTTGTAATTGTATGGGGATAAGTAAGTTTTGGAGGTAATTCGAATTGAAGAAAGCAAGATGGAAGTTATTTACATATGTGCCGTTTCTAGCAGCAATTCTAGTCATCGGTTTGATTCAAACTTGTATGCTGGCAAATGAAAATGTGAAGCCATATCCGGAACCTTTCGGCAGGGCGACGGAATTAACGCAGTTGGCTACGTATGGTGAACCTGTGCAAATGATTGGCGAGAGCAGCTTTACATACCTAGCAGGGAAAACACTCGAGTATGTCACGATTGATAAAGAGGGGCGTAATAGCAATGAGACTCGTCCCTTACCAGATGCGGGCGCGTTCCATTCCTTTAGGGTGATTGATAGCGACCATATCATCTGGATCGGGGACGGCAATAAGCTATTTTCGAGTGAGTGGAAGAGCGGTGTATGGTCTGCGAAGAACGTACTTATTGAAAATGATATAACCAAATTTCAAACTGTGATGAGTTCCAAAGAGGAAAGCGTATTGCTGGCTTACAATGAATCAACGCTTTATGTAGGCACATTTCATCCGAATGAAAAACTGAGTTGGTCCAAGCTTGATATAGCGAATATGAAGCATATACAAGGTGTGATGGATACCTCTGGCGACAGCCTTTCCCTAGTTTACGCAGTTAATAAAGATGGCAATGAATCGTTTCACTACGTAAAGCTAGCGTCTGATTCTTGGAAACCGCTTGTGCAGAACAAACTAAAGGATCTGGATAATGCAACGAGTAGTTTGGATGATATGGCGCTGGGAGTAGATGGTTCTCTTTTTATGACTGTGTATACGACCAGCTCACGCAAATCGGGGAAAAGTACTTTGCACATGATCACTTTCCCATCTAATCAACCGGATAAAGTGCAGGATGAAATCTTAAACATTCCTGTTTCAAAGGGGATCGATTCCGATACGATTTTACATCCTACATTTGCGCATTCATCTACTGGCGGTTTAAAGCTTGTGGTATCGTCGGTTTATGAGAAAAATAGGCGTCAAACGAGTCAAGAGGTGTATAAGGTTGGCTTTAAGGATGGTAAAATTATGGACACCACTAGGATTAGTCAATTCGGTGGATTCGCTACCTATCCGAACTTTGTCTCGAACAACGGGAGTTCAATATCCATTTGGTTGGACGCTGTAAATGCCGAAACGTTCCGTGTTTATTACGCCACAGATCAGCTTCCCTATCAGGAGCGAATGAACAGCATTCGTGCAGAGGACTTACAACATGCTGCAGGGAATCTACCGCTGTTTTGGGGGATTGGCATACTTACCTCGCTTATTAGTTTAAAATGGATCCTATTACCCGGCCTTTATTTAGTCGTCATCAGTGTTTTCTGGCAATATCATTATGACGAGCACGCGAAGCGGCACTTTGGGATATCACTCGCGATGTATTTGGCGGTAAAAGCGTTATTTATCGGAGATTACCGTAAGACAATCGCTCTACAGGTGATGCCCGATTTCTTGCAATCAGTTTGGGCTAGTTTGCTTGTACTTTTATTGTTTGCCGTGATTTCTTATCTCGCGACCCGTTTATGGAGAAAAGGATTGTCCGAACGGAATGTTGGATTGGAGATATTCTACTTCGTTGTACTTGATGTTTTCATGACGAATATGTGGTATTCGTTCTTCATGTCCCCGGCAACTTTGTAGTGGGATGGTAATCGAGTGGCAACAGTAACCATTTGCCATTCGAAGACAACGAATTTAGCTGAAATGGTTCGGTCAGGAGTCGGACCAGTCACGTTTGCAACCTTGCTGAAACACACGGTCGATGCGGCTGAGAGGTTAGCTTAGTTTTAAATGGCAAAGAAGGCTGCTGTTGAGGATCTTACACAAGTGAGATCCTCTTTTGGTTACTGGAGTGACGGGATATCCTAATCTTATGCTTGAAAAGGATTTTTCTGGAAAATGGTGAATTTATGTAGCAGGATGTATTCATCATGGATAATCGCGAAGAGAGGAGAGGGTAGTTTGCAGGAGTCGATAGTTGTTGAGTTAGTTGAAGTGGCGCCTTTCAAGGTTTTGGCAGTACGGACGGGTTTGACAGCTGACAAGAGCGGGACGCGGGTGGCGTGGAGCACGCTTACAGCGCAGATACCCGTTAATGATGCGAGACTCACAGATGGGCCCTCTGCGTATGTGTTCATTCCGCAGGATCAATGGAGCAAGCAAGTCGACACGCTCTGGGTCGGACTGGCGGTTCGCGAGTTCGGAGATGTACCGGAAGGCATTGAGACTCTGGAGGTGCGCGGAGGGCTCTGTGCGAGTGCCATCGTATACGGCAATGAGGCTCACATGTGGCGCGCATATGATGAAATGTTTGCGTGGTTGGAGCAGTCACCCGATTACGAGCTCGATCAGCGTGAAGGCATACTTGGGATGAGACGGTCCCGCTTGAACCGTTGAACGCTCTCACAATCCCCTATTCGGAAATCGAAACATTCGACTTTACGATGCTATTCCCGGTGCGCAAGAAGCTAGGGTCATATGGTAAAGCTGAAAACATCGAGGTGAGTTCATGAAAAAACTGATTGGGATTGTAATACTTGCTATGATTGGATTTGCTTTATACAACGTGCCAAATGCAGAAGCTTTATCCTGTGCGCCTCCACAACCAGCTAAGCAAGAGATCGAGCAAAGCTCCGTCGTTTTCAAGGGGAGAGCAATTGATATTAAAAGTGGTGGGCTAACTATTTTCCAAGTCGAAGTAGCATGGAAGGGGATAGATGATCAAATAGTTGAGATTTATGATAACGGTTGGGATCCCTATACAAAAGGCACTGAATATCTAGTTTTTGGAAGCCAGCGGGATGGGAAGTTAAAAACCAACTTATGCGGGCGTACCGGTCCTTGGGATACTGCGCGAGAAGAAGCAATGAAAGGCACTAATCTTGATCCCATCGTTTTAAAAAATGAAGTTCCTCAAATTGTAGGGGATAGTTCAGAACGGTTTAATAGGCAAATTTGGCCTGTTATAATGGCAATCTTTACTCTTTCCCTAATACTGTTAATTAGTATAGTGATGGTCAGTAAAAAACGTAAGAAATGAATATTACAGTATACAACTGGAAGCCACTCAATGGAGTGGCTTTTTAGACATAGTAGAAGTATAAGATTTCGGTTTCCAAACACGTTTTTCAGTTTGGTCAGAAAACCTACCAAGCTCCACTTCTAAACGCGGTCGCTCATCGTTGAATGACCTCCATAGAGGTTTGTTCATAGTGATAAATGGCCTCGATACTGGTTTATTATTTAAAACACTGTTATTTATTATTATTGAAGATTACTTAGGAAGCAGGTTGACGTATGATAGTTAGCCTGTTCTGCTATAGGTTAGTTGTTTTTAGTAATATTCATAACAACAATAATATATTGTAAATCAATAAATTATATGATAAATTCAATATGCTATTAACTTAATGCATTCATTTTAAGGAACTATAACTAGTAAAGGAATGAGGCCGTGTATGAGCAACGAACCTATCATCAGTTTGCAAAATGTGACGAAACGGATCGGCCGAGCCACAATTATTGACGATCTAACATTCGATGTGCCGCAAGGCGAAATTTTCGGCTTCCTTGGCCCGAACGGATCCGGAAAAACAACGACCATCCGTATGATCGTCGGACTGATGTCGACCACCAAGGGACAGATTCTGATCAAAGGAAAAAATATCAAAACCGAATTCGAGCAAGCGATCCGACACGTCGGAGCCATCGTGGAAAATCCGGAAATGTATAAGTATTTGAGCGGATATCTGAATCTTGTTCATTACGCCCGCATGGTGCCGGGTGTGTCGAAAGAAAGAATCGACGAAGTGGTTAAGCTGGTTAAGTTGGAGGATCGGATTCACGACAAAGTCAAAAAGTACTCGCTCGGCATGCGTCAGCGTCTCGGGGTTGCTCAGGCGCTGCTGCACAGACCGTCTCTGTTGATTTTGGATGAACCGACGAACGGTCTGGACCCCGCGGGAATTCGCGAGTTGCGCGATTATTTGCGCCAATTGACCCGCAACGAAGGTATAACGGTTATTGTCTCCAGTCATCTCTTGTCCGAGATGGAACTTATGTGTGACCGGATCGCCATTCTCCAGAAGGGCAAGCTAATCGATGTGAAGCCGATAGAGCATTTTACTCAGGGGAACGAAGAGGCTCAAACGTATCGAATTGAAGCGCAGCCGACAGAACTGGCGATAGAGATCTTGAGGCAAATGGAAGACATTCAAGGAGTCAAGCTCTCTGAAGAGGGGCATGTCGAAGTCACAACCGAACGGGAGCGCATTCCGGAAATCTTGACAGGACTGATGCAACAACATGTTCGCATCTATGGCGTTCAGATGGTTCGCCTATCATTGGAAGATCGTTTCCTAGAAATAACGGGGGTGAAGCAGCTTGTTTAATCTTGTGCGCAATGAAAACATGAAGATCTATCGACGTGTGAGAACGTGGATTCTGGTCGGATTTATGATCGCCTTGGTGCTTTTTGTTAATATTTTAGAATGGAATTCGGATGGAAAACCATCGCAAGGCGATGGCTGGCGGACGGAGCTACAACAGGAGAAGGAGCACCGTATCGAGACTCTGAAGAAGCCCGACCTAGACGAAGAAAGCCGAACATATAACCTTCAGCGGAACGCCCTCATCGACTATCACTTGGAGAAAAATATACCCACGGCAGATGGCACAATGTGGGATGGCATCAACGGTTCGGCCTCAATGGTGCTCGTGATTACCGTGTTCACCATCATCATCGCGGGAGACAGTCTAGCAGGCGAATTCTCATCGGGCACGATCAAGCTGTTGCTCATCCGACCGAGCAGCCGCGTTAAAATCCTTATAGCCAAATATATCTCTTCGTTGATGTTCGGCATACTTTTGCTATTCACGCTGTTTTTCGTTTCTGTCACGGTGAACGGTATTTTATATGGCTTTGGACAACTAGATCTGCCTTTGATCGAAGTGACATATGATGGTTATATCGTCGAGAAGAATATGGTTCTCAATCTGTGGAAAACGTATATGCTCAATGGGATTTCCACGATTATGTACGTCACGATGGCCTTTATGATTTCGTCCGCTTTCCGTAGCAGCACGATGGCCATTGGGTTCTCCATTGCCTGCATGTTTGGAGGTAATATTCTGCTGGAGGCGCTGCATCGGTTCGATTGGAGCAGATACCTGTTGTTTGCGAATACCGATCTTACTCAATATTTGACTGAAAGAACTTACCAGCCTGGCATGACGCTTTCGTTCTCCATCATAGTGCTCGCGGTTTACTTTCTTGCTTTTAATCTGATTTCCTGGCTTATTTTCACGCGAAGAGACGTTGCGGCTTAAGCTGCTTAGGAATATTGGGGGGAATAAAAGGCAGCCAACCCAGGTGGATTGGTTGTCTTTTATCATTTAGCGGGAAAGATATGTCCCAAATCAAAAAAAGGGTGATATTAAAACGGGAGTTTAAGCGCTAAAGCGCGGCGATGCATAACTTTGCAATGCGAATGTTCGTTCATTATAATGTGAGAAAAGGAGGAGATGTTATGAGCAGAATATTGCGATTTGAAATGCAAGCRGCTGAACCTGATCAACTCATTGAGTTCTATACACGAACTTTTAATTGGGAATTCACTAAGTTTCCAGGACCACAAGACTATTGGTTTATTAAGACGGGAAGCAGCGAAGAACCAGGGATCGATGGAGGATTAATGAAATCTCCTGATGGCACGACTCGGACTATTAATTCCATTGAAGTGACTTCTATTGATGATTATTTAGCATCAGTTACGATGAATGGTGGAACGATTGTCGTTCCGAAAATGAGTATGCCAGGAATGGGCTACCTTGCTTATTTTACGGATCCGAGTGGAACGATAGTGGGTATTTCACAAGCGGATTTGAATGCACAATAAAAAATATCCAAGTTTGCTAGAGGGAAATAGGGGCTGCCTAGTTGCAGCTCTTCTTTTCGTGGAAGTAAATAAATTCTCGATATAAATCGATGGGATATTTTGATATATTGGAAAGGTAGATTCGTAATTATAAATCATTAGGAGGCATGTACATGTACACGTTTGGATGGTGCAGTGGAATTCAAGAGGCTGAAAGACTTCAACGACTGGGCTTCGACTATATAGAATG
>NZ_JBFUHL010000070.1:0-21090 GCF_056402415.1 Paenibacillus sp. P4_A9 | reverse complement strand
CAATTATTGTTTCAGTTTCTTTTTTTTTGAAATACATGAACAATCTCGCGAACCTTGACTAAGCTAACGCAGAGCTATATCTCAACAAAGAGCAAGCGAGATGACGGTGATATAAACTCGGTGGACTGTTGTGCTAAACGGACAAGTAGAGCATGGCGCTACCCTGTCAATTTATGTTGAGTATTGGGTTGTTGGATCAATGAGGATATTTATTCTTTAAATGGATGGTGATCATGTTGTCATTTTTGAAAAGCTTTTCATTCTGGCTTTCTATTTTAAGTTTCAGTGTTTGTCTAAGTGATTACTTAGACAGTGAATTATCCAATGCATTGATTAGAATTACTCCTCCATTAAATGCTCTTGGTGATATTGAATCAATAAGACACATGATTTTTAATTATGATAACAATRAGTGGAAAGCAAGTAGTAGTTTCCTTTTGCAGTTAACGTTTTTATCCTACTGTGTTCATATTTTGTTTTACTTCCTATTGGGGTTTTTGATTGACGTATCGATTCTACGATTAAAAGGAAGAAAATTACCTGTTTAACTGGATATCTCATTAAACTAACGGTGAACTAGTGCAATAGCGGTTGCTTCAGCAGCCGTTTTTGTTTTTCCCCGTTAAAAGGGTAGCCTGAGGAATAAATAAGAGCGAACACTTTTGCAGGAATTTAGTCCCTGATGTAGAAATACTCATTTCTAAGCGAAAGGGAAAGAAGGGACCATATGGAACGGGCAGTAATTAATGTGAATGTGGTAAATCATCTGGGATCTACCGATTCATATTTTGACGGTGGGCTCTTGCAGTACATCGGGTGGAGCATTTTAGGCTGGGCAGTTACTGTTTGTACATTAGGTATTTGTTTCCCATGGAGCATTACCATGATCCTGAAGTGGAAGGCTCGGCATACTGTAATTGAAGGTCGTCGTCTAGAGTTTCATGGCACTGCGATTGGATTATTTGGTCTCTGGATCAAATGGCTTCTATTAGRCATTATCACACTAGGCATCTACTTCTTTTGGGTAGTTATTTCCATCGAAAAGTGGAAGGCAAGACATACCCGTTTCGCAAATTAGGTTAGAATTTTGAGAGAGCCCTTTGGGATAGTCCCACGGCTCTCTTTTCTCATTGTATAATTTTCGCAGTCCTCTGGTAGTGTTGATGCCGAGGTAATTATTGATGATTTAGTGGAATTAACCCAATACGTACTAAGCTAACGGTGAACTATAGTTAAAAAAAACAAGAGCAATTCTGTCGCGGCAGCTGCTCCTTGTTTATATTCAGCTAAACGGAGTAATGTTCGATACAAACAAATTAAGGTTGCATTTGCTTGAAGGGGAAGCGTTTGAGAAACACAAGAAAAACTTGGCCAATAGGCCAGGTTTTTCTTGTTGAGAGTTATTGAAAGGCTAGGAAGAAAACCGTGATTTACGTAGATTCAATTTCATCTTCTTTTGAAGGTTTACTGAGAAGAGCTCGCCATTCATCGATTTGAAGGGATTGAAACTTACTATTTTCAATATGAACGGAAAAATAATCTCGAAACCTCTGATCCGCTTCGCTAATGAAGTGTTCGACGTTTTTCGCTTGTTCTTCGTTCTCGGCGGTACGCATGACCCATGTGGCGAACTTGTACTGTTTGCGATTCAATTCGGATTGCTCCACATGAAGACCTGCTTTCTCCGCAAGCGATTGCCATTCCAAGACGGATAAACACCGAACATGGCTGGTGTCACGCATCGCTTCAAATGTATTCATAAATTGTCTAAGCGCTTCATCGGCGGGAGCAACGTTATCGATAAGAACCAATTTGCCACCTGGTTTGAGTACTCGTGCCGCTTCATGAAGGAATAGGTGAGGATGAGGAAAATGATGAGCAGCAATGCGGCACGTTACTGCATCAAACGAACTGTCGAGAAAAGGTAACTGTTCGGCATCAGCCACAACGAAGGTTACATTGTTGCACTGCGCCAGTTTCAAGTGGTTAGCAGCTGCAGCCAGCATGGGACGCGTGAGGTCAGTAGCGATGACCTGTTGGACATGAGCAGATAACTGTTTGGCCACGTGTCCGCCACCCGTTGCAATATCCAGTACATACCAAGTGTTTTCTAAGGAAAGCCAGCTTAACAGTAGCGCGAGGTCATCACCGTTTGCATGAGACTCACTTGTCACGTACTTGTCTGCATGTTTGGCGAATTGCTCCTGCACGTGCTGCTTTATGGACTGCTCGTTTTGCATAAGGAACACCCCTTAAAATAAATTTCACTAGATGGAACTTTGTATCATCTTGCGAAACTAACACTTATGAAATTAAAAACGCTAGATTGGTATTTACTGAGCATGGTTTAAATTGGAGAGTTACAGTAAGTGAAACAAGAGTAAACAAACAATTAGAATTTACTGAGGATGTTACATTTTTTGCGAGTGACTATATAGGATACAGTAAATAAAAAAAGTCCTAATGCTGCGGGACATTCGGCATGACAATTCAACTAACGGATAACTTTACTTCAATCCGCAAGTTTTATTTAGAGCAATTTGATAAATGAAGGAAGTGACTAATGAACATTCGTCTGTTGAATGACTCTGATGCCCAAGTGTACAGGGAAGTAAGGTTGCGTGCAYTGAAAAATGATCCCGATGCATATGGATCAACGTATGAGCAAGAAGAAACTAAACCTCTGGGGCACATTATAGAAAGGATACACCCTACAAAAGATCAATTTACATTGGGATGTTTTGACGACAATAACACATTAGTTGGCATTGTCAATTTTTCACGTGAAAACAGGCTTAAGACGGCACATAAAGGAAATATTTACGGCATGTACGTAGAGCCTGAATTTCGAGGACGGGGGTTAGGTAAAGCCCTTCTAATAGCCTTGATTGAAAGAGCAACAAAAGAATGTGAAGGGTTGGAACAGATTCATTTGACGGTTGTGTCTAATAATAAATCAGCAAAACGCTTATATGTCTCACTGGGGTTTGAAGTTTACGGTGTAGAACCACATGCATTAAAGCTTGATGAACAGTATTTCGATGAAGACTTAATGATTTTAGGATTGCGACTTTAAACTAACGGATAACGTTTGTTCAATAAGAAATCAAGACGAGGCTGCCGGCATGAATCGGCAGCCTCGTTATTAAAGTAACGGGCAGGATAATGGAGTAAAGTTATTAAGTATTATGCTAGTATAGAGATGCAATGGAATTTCATCATTATCAACATTTGGATATAACATAGCCAATAAATAAAAGAAAGTGAAGTGATCAACTTGAAGCACTTAAATACGTCGCTTCCTATTCCATTGTTTTTACCAGCAATACTCTTCATTGCACTAGCAAGCTGGATATTGATAAAAAATTTTCGAATAATACCGAAAGAAAGTAGAGTTGGTTTCATGGGATTACTTTCTTGGTTTTATGGTTTAGGAATGTGGTTCATGGCAGTCCAATTCAATCTATGGAAAAGCTACCAACTATTAATTTTGGGCTACCAGCAGTTGGCATCCGTATTATGGATTGTTATTGGCTTGATTATCAAAGATATAATTATCAAATCTAAATTCAAGAAAGGAATACTCAATGACAAATGAAGAATTCCTTGAGATGAAACAACGAGTTGGTTGGGGAGAAGAGTTCCTTATATAACATAAAGACGAKGGATATTGGATTAGCCAGAACTCTAAAGGAGTCTATTTTACAAGGAATATAGATGGTTATACACAAGATTTCGAAAACTCGGAAGAATTATTTGAAAATGCCAAAATCGGAGAACAATATTTTAGAGAACTATTGCAAGAAATTGAATGGTAGGGTAACTTCAATGAAGCCAGGACATAGTATTCACGCTTAGGAAAATCGGCATTCGGTATGATTTATTACGCTAACGGATAACGATAGTGAGGGAGCTTGACGCGAGGCAGCTCTCTTTTTGTTCATTCAAGTAACGGGCAGTTTAACGCAACTTCCAAGTAATGGAATCGTATAAAAGTATTACGACAGAGGAGGGAAATTCGTGAAATTAAAATCAAAACTAATTGCCATCACAGCTACATGTTTAGTTGCGGCAAGTGTATTTTCTATTACCGCACTAGCTGCAAAAGTAGATGTAGCCTCTCTGAAAGCTCTAGTTCAGACAGCTAAGGATAAGGAAACGGCTGAGCACAATAAATTGGACTCGATGCCTGACAAAACAAGAGAGGACAATGATGCAAAAAACCAACAAGGCATTAAAGTTAAGAATCTCGGTAATGAAACAAGAAAGCTCGAACTAGAAGCTGACCCTGACGATACTGAAAATTTTACTAAGTGATTAGATGAAGCCATTGAAAACTATTCAATGGGTGTCAATGAATTTAAGGATGCTGCGAAAAGATATAACGACGATACGTATCTCAAAAAGGCAGAAGAATCAGAAAAAATGATCGAACGATTTAAAAAAGGAAGAGAAGAATACAAAAAAAATGAAAAGACCGTACATCAACTCCGTAAAGAACTCGAAATTCCTGTACAATAGTTTATTTTCTCCGCAACTAAGCTAACGGATAACTATAGCACAATAAAACAGGCTGCCGCAGAAATTAATTGTGGCAGCCTGTTTTGCGAATGGGCAGTTTAATGAAATAATCTTCGTAAAATAATAACTCGGCGGCGGGAATGAGATAAAGTTCTTGTCATTTATGGGATAAAGTTCTTGTCATCCTGTCGGGTGACAAGAACATTATCTCATTAATTGCCGCGTAAATCGCGGTTTTTTTATTTTATGGGATCAAGTTCTTGTCACGAGCCAATGACAAGAACTTGATCCCATTCCCGATTTTGACAAGAACTTGATCTCATTCCCGACGGGTGTATTTCGACGGCATCTGGCTAGTGGTTCAACTGACTTTTCTCAGCTAACGGGCAGGTTAATGGAGATACTGATAAATCCTGCAGTCCTCCGTGGTGGTAGGTTTTATTTCTAAATTGGGAACAATAGGAATATTGTTCCGTCAACATAATGATACGTGGAACCAATTTCCCAAATAATTTGATGGAAGTGAATTATCAATAATGAAAAAATCACACTTATTTATCTCGTTTTCATTAGGATTATGGTCTTTTTTTCTTTGGTGTTGGTTGATGATTATTTCAGGTGACATCCCTGTTTCTATTTCTTATGTTGAATTTATGGTTACTCTACTAGGGATTGGAATTTTCACCTTAATTTCTATTGTCTATATTAAGTACGCAATTTATCCTAGTTATCTTCTGATTTTTTTATCTTTTCCTACATTTTTGTGGGGATTACAAATGGTACAAGAGCTAAAATATCATTATCATAAATATTCGACAATAGTTACAATTACTGGATTTACAGTGAGTCTGCTTTTTATTATTTTTTCAATTTATAAGAGCTTAATAAAGCGAAGACATGAGAATATTTAATAAGTTCAGCTCAAAATGAGTATGAACAAACACATCCAATATTACTAGGTTTTTTGAGAAACAAGCTACGCTAACGGATAACGTTACTTCAATAAAATACAAAATGAGGATGCCACCTCAAAACGAGTGGCATCCTCATTAAGCTATAGGGCAGAATAGGTCAATCACTTCGCGAATAATTTCAGGTATGGAATATTTGCAAAGTTCACTAAGGAGATGAACAAGTTATGTACACAACCGAAAGTATAGTTCAGATAATAATTACACTTTTTATAGCTTCAGGGGTAACTTTTTTTATTATTAGTAACAGCAAAATATCAAGTACAAAGGTAATGATACTTGGAATTGGGCTATTACTTTTTTCCGAAAACATATTAGCTGAAATGGTTAAGTATGGATTAGATGAAATTCTTTCAATAATAGGATTTGGAATAACTATTGGAGGTTTTTTTAAAAGAGATAAGGAGCACTAAATAAAATTTGGACATTACGCTAACGAGGAACTATAGTTCAATTAACCGACTTTATGGCGGTTTTTCTTTTGGTTGAAATTATTAAGAAGTCCGTAACCGAAAAAATCCCGCATACCTTGTACCGATCATGGCGAAGAACCGCTAGGGAATATACATCCTGTAGCGGTCTTTTTATTTTGGCTCTTTAAATCGCTGCGGGACCTACTTTATGTTCGCAACCTGAATTACTTCGGATCGGTCCATGTTTTTCCGCCGTCCTGGGTAATCTTCGTATGTCCGTTCAGCAGCACCCAACCGTATCCGTCCGAACGCAGAAAAAATTGCAAAGCGCCTTTCAACGTGATGTCCGGTTTGATCTCATGCCAATCCTCTTTGTTGTACGTATCCATCGTATAGATGGTCTTCCCGTCCGTGGATATCGCTCGCCCTGTAATCAGATCGTCAAAATGGTAAACCGGCGACGCCTGCACATCCGTTAACCGGTATTTGATCGGAAGCCACGTATCCCCGCTGTCATGGCTTTCGTACGGTACGTACGTTTTTTTGCCATCCTGCACAAATTGGGCAATAAACATCCCGTGATGATTGTTTTCCTGATCAAAAACGGGAGGTAATGTATCGGCATATCCGTTTTTGAATTCGTCGGGGATGTCGACATGCTGGACTTTCCACGTTTTGCCACCGTCTTTCGTCCGAAATAACGGAAAAGATTCCTGCCCATGATAGGTCGCCGTGATCCAGCCTTCATCCGGAATGCGAAACGTGATGCCCGTCGGGTATCCGCTTATACCGCTGGCGATATCACCGACGCGGATCCACGACTTCCCGCGATCGTCCGTCCGGTAGAGCGATTTGTTCATTTGCCCCAATGACGGGGAAGAGGTAAGCAAGACATAGCTTGCATCGTTGTAACTGAGGCTGATGCTACTGTGCATCGTAACGTCACGTGCCGTTTCCCATGCTTCCGCAGTCGGCAGTGCCGCGGTTTCCCAGCCGGCAGGCAAACCGCCTCCGTCTTGCATCCGGTGGGTGGCGAGAAGCTTCGGCTGCTTGGCATCGGTGAGATAATAGGCGAAGCCAAGAAAAGGGTTTTGAAAATCGGCGGCGATCAGGCGATCCTTCGCACCGATTCCGTCTGGAGTCGTAACCTCCCACATCTTACCCGCATTAACGGTGTAGAGCAGCCTTCCGCTTCCCATACCCCAGCCTTCGAACCCGTCCATGCCCATTATTAGGGATACGTCAGCATTGACGGGTGACGGCTCCGTTGACGAATTCGACAGCGAAGCTGGTGGCTTAGACGGCGCGGGCTTTACAGCGGCGGGCTGAGACAGGTTAGCCGATAACGTTGGTGACGGTGCAGATGCGCTGGCAATACTTGGCGCGCTGGATTGGACAGTTGGCACTGGCGTCGATGACGGTGCCGCAGTTGCGGCTATCGTGCCGGACGGACTGGGCTTCTGAGTCGTCATCGCCTCCACCGTAGGCTGCGGTGATAGCTTCCCCGCATCGTCGGACTGGACGGATTCGCAGCTGCTAAGCAGCATGCACCCTATTAGGGACGTTGTCACAAAAACATGAAATCGGATCTTCACTCGCTTCACTCCTTTTATTACCAATTAGACGCAGGGATGAAAAAATGGTTTCAAAATTTTAGTAGAGGAGTTGTTTGATTGCTGCTCCTTTTTCTTTTGTTCAAGTAAAGGGCAGTTTACTTAAATTAAAAAAGCAGGAAAAAAATCATAATTATCGAAATACCCATATGTTGAAAACTAAAAAGTGGGGGTATATTCATTTGGGGTATGATTTAAATATTACGAGAGCTAACTATACTTTTGAAGCTAAAGAACATCCTATTACATTGGAAGAGTGGAAAAACTACATTTCCGTTGACCCAGATATAGAGCTACAAGAGGAGGTGTCACAAACACTTCCTAATGGGAAGGTACTTTCAATGAAAAGAGAAGGAATGGCAGCTTGGAATTATAATGGTGACACAGTTATTTTTCATTATTCAAATGGACTAATCATGGTAAGGTATCATTTCTATGATGAGCCAGCTTTTATGAACAAGGTTAAGTCTATTGCATTAGTACTAAATGCTCGGTTACTTGGAGATGAGCAAGTAGAATTCTGAAATTAAATTCATAATAATACATTTTATTATTGATCTAACGGATAACTATAGTTCAATCACCACATTAAGGCAGCCGCACACGATCGGCTGCCTTTGTCTGTTGAAGTAACGGGCAGGATAGTTACAAAAAAAGGAAAATATAAAGACGGACAGAATATTATATAAATATCGTTGAAAATAAGGATGTATAAGACACGAGAATCAAAATGTGGTGGATGCTAATGGGATGGAGACCAGCCCCTACAACTCCGTTACTTAATCTTGAGGAGGATTAATATGTTGAGAAGGCATGCTGGTATTTGGATTGCTCTTTTACTTATCGAATTAATTTTCTTGTATGAAAAGATTCAATCCATCGGATTCTCTGGAAGTGCAATATTCTTTTGTATTGTAGTTATTTCAACGTTAGTTGTTGGTGCGACACTAATTAATATTTATCATAACAATAAACACTAATTCAAAGATTAGAGGGCTGTCGCATTGCAGTCCTTTGTTGTGCTAACGAGGAACGATAGCGGAACAGCGGATGCCGATGCATCCGTTTTTTGTTCGCTCAGCTAACGGGCAGGATACTTTCAATGTTAATTGGGGAATACCAATTTAATAGGGAACTATGGAGGGGTATATGTATGGGAGTTATTATGGGGGGCATTATTTTTGGACTAATAGCTTTTTTCATTCTGTTTCTCATATTCATGTTGAATTTCGGGATTTTACCTAGAGACATTAAAGAACTATGGGGAGAACTTGGGAGTTTCGGTATGTCCAGAAATATTAAAATATTGTTAGTTATTGGGATATTTATTGCTTTATTTCTGGTGTGGATGCTATACAAGGTTTTGACTGGTAAATAAAATCACAAAATTGGGATTACGCTAACGGAAAACAATAGTTCAAGAAGTCAGGAGGGGCATAATGTTTGAATTTCATGGATGGATTGTGTTAAGATACCATACTCATGACACAAGTGAAGTCTTGCAAGATAAGGCGTACAGTAAATTTGTTAACTATTTGAAAGTTGTAGATAGTGAAGGACTTTCGAATATTAAACGAAGGAATGGGTTAGATTCTTGGGTCATCTCTGGCGTACATAACCATTGCACGAGTTATGTACTGGAAATATATAAGTGGGTGTCTGAGAACCTCCCGGGCTCATATGGACTTTTATATATACATGACGATGAAGATGCTGAAGATTACAACAAATTTATTGTATGGAAGCTCGCTCGTGGGATTATAACTCGTGAAACGGACAGTCTCCTGTCGCCGTATATCCCATTGGTTGAGGATGAATATGACCCGAAGAGAAATGATTAAATAATGGTTTTTGATTACGATGAACGATAGTTGAGGGGTTTGCTTCGCGGCAGCTCCTCTTTTGTTTATTGAAGTAACTGGCAGTTTAACACAGATGTTTGCATACCAGTTCATCATTTGGAAAACTTTATATATTATGCTTTCCAAAGGAGAATGAAAAACATGAAAACAACTATAATGACAATGCTTTTATTTGTTGCAAGTGGCATCACTTTTCAATCGGTTAGTAGTTCTGCTGAAATAGTGCCTTTAACAACAGATGATTACCAACAGATCCAGTTTATTAATTTTTCTTCGCCTGACAAAAAAGTAATACATAAAGCTGAACTATTTGGTCCTTTCATCGGAGGTGTTCCAAGAGGTAAGTATTTAAAAATTGATGATAAATTAGTGGATCAAAATAGGTATTTCACGAGTAGAATCATGCTTGGAGATGTGACGAATGATCAACTAGATGAGGTGTTTTTTTATCAATATTCACCAGGTAGCGCAGGAGAGATGGGATTAAATGTTTATAGTCTGATCGATAGTAAATGGAGTTCAATTTTCAATGAACCAAGCAATACACACTATTATAATGAAACCGAGCGATTTAGTAATGAATATCTAACAAACAACCGAATTCGCTTTTATGATAAACGGACAGAACTGTCTGGAGTTATTGATATTTCAAGGTTGAGATTTTCAGAAGAACGTATGAGAACGATGAGTCTAAAAACTGATCCGATCTCTGAGTATGAAATTCATTATGAAAACATTGGTTGTGGAATCGAAACCATACAATGGATTTTTGCTTTTTCTCACCCTAATGCTGTTTTTTCATTGCATAACTATTACATTTATAATTTTAAAGAACATAAATTTACTCTGTATGAAACGAGAATTCATGATAACGAAGATGTTATTATTACTCGAAAAAAGTATTATTAAGTTTGTTATAAACAATGAAGGGATGCAGCGTGGTTGCCCTTTACTACGCTAACGGGCAGGATAGTTCAATCAATTCGCGAATACTTCAAATGCGGAGAATTTGAGAAGTTCGCAGATTATTTGTTATCGGAAACCTCTTGCAAAACATATTGTTAAAATGTCAAGAACATATATCGTTAGCCGACTTAGGACAAGAACTTGCATTGTTACCCGCGATTGATAATATTTCTCAATGAGTTTCAATTTATAGCTCACTTTTAATCAAATGCAAGGCTTTTGCAGGGCTCTCAATATCGGGGCCTTTTTTATTTATGGGATCAAGTTCTTGTCAAAACCAGATGACAAGAACTTGATCCCATTTCCGTAATTCCTCGTAACGCAACCTAGCCTTTAGGCTGTGCCTGAATCTTGCGGGCGACCCGCTGACCGAGCCCGGCATCTGCTTGGGTGAGGTAGCCGAGTACGAACGTTTGCGTGCCGGGAGAGACAGCAGCCAGATTGGCACCCAGGTTATCGACGAGATGCTCCTGCTGAATTGGCGGAAGCGCCCTATAATACTGACCAGCCTGCGTAAAATCATCCTGCTTCGGGATATCGGATCGCGTCAGGCGTCCTTCAACAAATCTCCCGTTGCCGCTGGTGATCTGCGAGTCAGGCGTCCAGTTCAACTGATGATTAATCGGAATGCTACGGAAATCCGGTCCAAGCCGCCGCCGCTGCGAATCCGTGTAAATATTGGCGCGGCCTTGCAGCATTTTATCGTCGGATAGTTCAGCGCCTTCCAGCAGGTTGGATGGGGAGAACGCGAGTTTCTCCACTTGCTCCTTATAATTGCTCGGATTGCGGTTCAAGACCAGCTTCCCGACCGGGAGCAGCGGGTACTGCCGTTCATCCCACAGCTTCGTATCGTCTAGTGGATCATAAGGGAGGGCGACCTCGTCTTGGGGGTTCATCAGCTGCACGTAGAGCCCGTATTCAATCGTCTTGCCGGCGAGCAGCGTGTCATACAAGTCTTGCGCGGCATAATCCGGATTCTCACCTGCGAGCCGGGCCGCTTCACTGCTGTCAATATACTGCGTGCCGGCGAGAGGCAGCCAATGATATTTGACGTAGCTTCGGAAACCTTGCGCGTTGACCCAGACGTATGTATTGACGCTGTGGCCCGGAATATGGCGCAGACTCTTGGCCGTGCCCGCGTCGGAGAAGAGCCAGAGGATAAGATGGGTCGCTTCCGGCGCCCGGGCGATGAAGTTCCAGAAAATTTCCGGGTTAATGAGGTTGTTGACGGGCGACGGCGAGAGCGCTTTAACCGCTTCCGGGAAACGGACGGCGTCCCTGACTAGGAACACGGGGATATGATTGAAGACCAGATCGAACACGCCATGATCCGTATAGAACTTTGTGGCGAAGCCACGTATGTTTCGGGACGTATCCGGCGTGCCTTTGTTGCTGACGGCCAGCGAAAATCTCACCGTGACAGGGACTTGCTGTCCCGGCTGCTGCAGAAAACAAAGCTTCGTGTGCGCCGACATGGCATGCGTCGTCTGAAAGTAGCCGAACGCGCCGCAGCCTTTGACGTGCACGGGCCTTTCCAGCAAGGTCGAATGCACGAATGTCTCCAGCGTTTCATGCAGCAGGCTGTCCTGTTCGAGGACGGGGCCTCTTTCGCCGACCGTTTGCGAGTGCTGGGCAGGCGGAGTCTGGCCCGGCCTGTTATCCGGGCGATGGTCATTATTCTCGTTCATCCCTCTACCTCCTTTGGGTATATAGAAAGGTATGAGGAGGGATGCTTTTGCATGATTGAAGAACGACAGAAATATTGTTCTTGTCAAAAGCCAGTGACAAGAACATATATCGTTAGCCGACTTAGGACAAGAACATGCATTGTTACCCGTGGTTAAAAATGCTTCTCAATGAGATGGACTTTTGAAGTGCGTAAGGATATGAACCGAATAGTCTCAGGATCAAAGTTCCACGGCAGGATTGTTCGGTCCATCTAGACAAACCTCATGTTCTGATTTGTTGAAGTAACGGGCAGTAGAGCGAGGTGGTAAAAGCTGTTTTATACTCAATGCACCCATTAGTTACATAAATGGCAAAACCAATTAATGAAAGTTAAAATTTCCCATAATACGAAACTTTGTAGATGCACCAAGCGTCTGTAAAGTAAGGGGCAGGGAAAGAAAGGAGATGGGGAAGTTTCAATGAAATTCAATAAGAAAAGATACTTAATAATTCCAATAGTTTTAATTGCAATAGGCTATTTGCTGTACACAATGTTATATATAAATATTTACGGTTTTACAATAAGGAAGTCTAAAATCCAAGATATTATTGTTTATACATCAACTGATACCTACCAAATTAACAACAAAGAACTTCTTGAAAAAATTTTAGATGAAATGTCTAAAATGAAGAAATCAACAAATATAGAAAACAATTTTCCACCAGGTGAGTTATATTCTCAGATGCCAAAAATTCTATTACAAGAAGGAATTAATAAAGAAACTAATTCTACTTATGGTGGTAGCTTGTGGAATGTAGGGAATCAAATTTGGCAGGATAGTAACGGATATTATTGGAATGTAACATCGGAGGTTCTCGATCTTATTAATGAATCTATAAAAGATAAAGAAACGATTAAACTGCACTAGGGAGAATTATCACTAAAAGGTTATTCAACTAACGGRAAACGATAGTTGAGGGGCTTGTTTCGCGGCAGCTCCTCTTTTGTTTATTAAAGTAACGGGCAGTAGAGCGGGGGAAGCCGACCTTTCAGGGGTTGCACAATAGGGCAAGTATGAGTATCACTGCTTCGCAAACAAGAAATATACTTAGTAATATGGGTATTAATATTAGTCGTATATCGGACCCTACTGTACTTCAAAATGTTATTGATTCATTACCACAACTAAACAGTACACAGATTCAACAGTTTATAAAMGCTGCCAAACAAATAGTGGAGGGGAGCTAAAATGATTGAGAAGGATCCTAATAGTTTCATTGTAGGAAATGCTGAAAATAGGGGTAACGGTATCTGGATCATAGGAGGACGTGCTTGTGAAGATATTAGTATTGGAGATATTTTAAGTGATAATAAAAATAATGAGAGCCAAGTAATCATGAWAGTACAAGCAATAGTAGCTTACGGAAAGCAGTTGGATGTCATTTGTACAATGACGTCGGGTTGGTTGTTTGTAGTTGGTGATAATCTAGATAAGCTTAAGTCCGCAAAATATTTGCATAATATATAATGTTCAACGGGTGGCTGGCGAATTATTAACCTAACGAGTAACGATAGTTCAATCACGACATGACGGCAGCTGGTATATGATCGGCTGCCGTTTTCCATTAAAGTAACGGGCAGGATTGTTTAATGATAAAATGTTAGTAATTCGAATTAGGGGGTATTGAAGTGCGAATGTATGCCCTGCTTAAAGAAACTGTTGATAACTTTAGTAAGGTTATGGTTTACGAATCTGATAATGGAGTTTATGTTTTTTTGTACGATACTCAAGAAGATAAGAGTGGATTTGCCGACTTATGGTTTGAAACGCTCGATGAAGCTGTTGACTATTGCATTCAAAAATACAAAGTAATACAGGACCAATGGGTACTTATAAAAGACCCGAAAGAAGGACAACAACACGATATTATTGATTAAATAAAATAAGTTCGGTGTTCAGCTAACGGATAACGATAGCAAATAACCAAGTTTAGAATTAAAACCATTTATAGAAACAACAACGATCGAATCTTTATTTCATTTAGTAAAGTCAGGAATCGGAGCCACCATTCTTTCTAAAACATTAATCGAGATGTATCATCATGATGATCTGATCAGCATCCCCATTGAATACCCTAAGCTTTCCCGAGAAGTAGGGATCGTGTATCACAAAGAAAAAAACTTGGGGAAGGCAGCAAGTGGTTTCATTGAATTAGTCATTGCTTATGTTAAATCGATAAAGAGTGAAGAAGCTATTTTAATAGAATAAGGTTTTATAAAAAGTATTTGAATCCTTCACGTTTACAGATGAACTCGGCATAAGATGGGTATTAACCTATTTTAAGAGGAGTTGCTTCTATGCCGATTTCATCAGGGACCCACTTGCTGTATACCGTTCGCCAAGGTGACACCTTGTATTCGATTGCCGAACAATTGGGCACCAACGTACCATCGCTAATCCAGATTAACGCGTTATATCCTCCTGTTGCAGATCCCAACCGAATTTTTCCAGGGCAAGTATTGTTAGCGAAATTGCCCGGTATGGCGGAGCAAAGTTCTGTCTTTTATCAAGTTCAGCCGGGAGACACCTTATATAGGATCGCCGAACGTTTCTCAGTAAGCGTAGATATGTTAGCTGGACTGAACCAAATACAACAGCCGGACATTCTCCGAGTCGCACAGTTGCTGTTTATTGCTTCTTTTGTGTATGAAGTGGAACCGGGAGACACGCTGTACAGCATTTTCCGCCGTTTAGGAACCCCAATGAGCGAAATAATTCGAGCCAATCGTAACCGCCAGAGTTTATCTCTGGATGTCATTTATCCTGGTTTCCGACTGGTTGTCCCGTTACCGTCATCGACGAATATCGTAGTGTTTGAGCCATTACCTGCTACGAAGATTGCTCCCGAGCAGCGATTGATGGGTAGCGCCAGAGCTTTCGAAGCGACGATTAATTACCAAATTCGTGATGCAATGGGGCGCGTTATCGCGAAAGAACGGGCGGCAACAGCGGCACAAGGCGCTCCAGCGTTTGGCGTTTTCGATGTGCAACTCCAGTTTGATCAAACGCCGACTACACAAACAGGCACATTGATGGTGTACACACGCAGCGCCAACGACGGGAGCATCCAAGATTTGGTGGAGGTTCCTTTGTCTTTTTAAAATATTGAGATCTCGACTGCCAATGTGAATTGGCAGCTGTTTTGAATGACTAATACATTTGGTACTTTACGGAGCACGTTTCATTCCTTATTATGGAGAGTATGTAAAATATACCTGATGAAGCGAGGACGTGCATCAACATGAATGTGAACCATGATAATTATTACGACAAGGATTCATCAGCCTTTAAAGAAATGGCAAGGAGGAGTCTGAGAGAGAACTGGCCTTCAGCTCTGTTTGTAATGGCAGTTACAACGTTACTCGGTACATTGTTGGGGCCAAATACGCACTGGATCGTAGATATTGCCCTATTCCTATTTAGTGGAGCACTCATGCTAAGCTCGGTGCATTATTTCCTAAGACTGCATCGAAATGAACGTGCAGAGATCTCGGATATTCTTTATGGATTCAATCAATTGATTTCTTCAACGCTGACGTATCTCTTGTTCCTACTCTTCATTCTGCTCTGGACACTCTTACTCATCATTCCTGGTATTATTGCAGGCCTTCGGTATGCCATGACCTTCTACATATTGAATGATGAACCAGACATAAAACCACATCAAGCCATTAAACGCAGCTCGGAAATGATGAAAGGGCATAAATGGAACTTTTTCAAGCTTCAATTAAGCTTTATTGGCTGGTACTTACTCGGGATTATTGCAGGGCTTATCACTGTTGCAGCACTTCCATTTGTTCAAATGAATGACCCTTATTGGAGTGGTCTCATTATAGCCTTGTTTACGCTGCCTGTTCTTACATATACCGCTTCTGCTTCTGCTGCATTTTATGAAAATTTGAAAGCTATGCAGCAGGGAGAGCAAGTGTAAAACTACAAGTGTTTTAAGCGTTTCTAATGAAATAAAAAGGGAGAAAGCGATGGCTGAAGTTCTTTTGTTTCACCATGCATTGGGTTTAACGCAGGGTATTTACACGTTCGCGGAAGAGCTTAGAAGGGAAGGGCACACTGTACATGTGCCTAATCTTTTTGAAGGTCGCATATTTACCACGATCGATGACGGTATGAATTACGTGAACGAGGTTGGATTCGAAGAGATTATAGAGCGCGGTGCACACGTGGCGAGTCAACTACCGAGTGATATCATCTATGCGGGGTTTTCGCTAGGTGTGTTGGCAGCGCAAAAGTTCGCCCAGGCAACGAGAGAGTCCGTTATCAAATTATCCATCAAGGGCTTCATTAAAGTAACGTAGGAACGATAGTTCAATTACGAAAGTGCTGCCGCGTGGCGGCACTTTTTTCAGCTAACGGGCAGGATAGCTCAATCGTTCCTCGAATTCATTTTGAGATGGAGTATTTACGAACTTCGTGAATAGAACGTTATGAGATTGCAAGATCAGAAGGAGATACAATGACTAAAAAGACGAAAATTCAATTAGCACCTCTTTTCGACATAAGTGTTTATATTCAAGGGTTTCAAATCGTATCAGCTTCAATAGGATTTGATGATAACATATATATTTTACTTATTGATGAAACTCCAGAAAGAATAGATGGGATGTTTGTTCAAAGCAAGACACAGAATGCTCATACATATAAAGTACTTACAGTAGGGAAAGACTTTGTAAGTGAATTACCAATTTATAATCAAAGATTTAATTATCATTTTGTTCAACCATTTAACAACGACAAGTTACTTTTAGTTGGCGCGAGAACAAGATATTTCAATAAAGATAAGTATGAACTTAATGGGAAGTTATTTGATCTCAATGGGGTATTGCTGAAGGAAATACTGTTAGGGGATGGCATTCAGAGCCTCCAAGTTTCAAAAAATGGAACTATATGGACTGGTTATTTTGATGAAGGTGTGTTTGGCAATTATGGTTGGGATAACCCGATTGGTGCCCCAGGATTGATTGCTTGGAACATCGACGGTGAGAAAATATTTAGTAATTCAAGAGCAGATATTTGCGACTGCTATGCTTTGAATGTAATTTCTGACCATGATGTTTGGTTTTATTACTATTCAGATTTTAATTTGTGTAATATCAAAGATTCTGAAATACAATTTTTCAATCCTGGTATATCTGGATCATCAGGTTTTATTAAATATGATAGTTATTATTTATTTGATAAGGGATACGGTAAGCACGATAAGTATGCATTTCTGAAATCAGGATCATTTAAAGAACAATTTTCTATTGAGTTTACTAACAAAGACGGAGATAAGATTCAATCAAGTATTCGGGATTTTAGAAGTGACAAATTGCTGTTAGTCGATAATGAGCATGTTTATGTCGTTTGGTTAAGAAGCATCATTGAAGATTTGTGCAGGTGACTCGATTTAATTTTGTTATCCATTATCGGTGTGGTAATGGAAGCAAACAAGGATACCTTTAACGGCGCGACAGCTCATACAATAATCGGACCAGTGAAAGGAGGCGATTTCGATGTGTGGAAGGTTTACAATTACATCGACTTTAGATGATTTCTTAGAGCGTTACGAGATTAGCCAACCGATGATTCACGACTACAACTTAGGGCTTATCTTATGAAGAATTTTATTATCCTTTGCCTCCTATGTTTAGCAACTGTGATATCATGCATGAACGTCAGCGCTCACCCTGGTCGTCAAGATTCAGAGGGTGGGCACACATGACGGATTTTAAAAATGTAATTGAAGGCGTATTTACAAAAGATACCGCTCAAAAGCTATTTTATAGTCGTTATCTAGAAATCGTAGACGATGGTAGTAAAGAACGTCCCTATTATAAGGGGTATGAAGGACAGCTTTATATATACAAATGGATGGGAGGACATGGAGCGGCAACAGATTATCTAACAGATACAACCAAGCTAATAGAACAAAAAGATAATATTGCAAAGGTTGAGTTAGATACTACATTGTTTGGCAAACCGCATAATAAATTGACACTAACGATTGAATATGTAAATGATAAGTGGCTTCTGGCATCACCACTTGTACCTACTCTGCCAATATAGAAGACACAATAGAGTGCTGAACTAACGGGTAACGATAGCTCAATAATTTATACCATGACAGAGCTGCCGCGTTAAACGGCAGCTTTGTTGCGCTAACGGGCAGGATAGTTAAATCACTTCGCGAATACTTTAAATAAAAAAATGGATTTGATGTACTTGAGGGAGTGGGTAAAATTTGCGAATAAGACGTATTATCTTATCCTTCTTATTAATTATCACATGTATTCTTTTCTTACTTGTCGTACTAGGCTCTTATATTTTGCCTGCTCCACCAGAGTAATGGTCGTTAAGCTAACGGCGAACTATTATTTAGTGACCAATGAGTATAGCACCCAGGAGGCAAGTAATGAAGAACTTTGAAGATAATTTACGGAAATTTTTAATAGATGATATTCAGCGAAGAGAAAATTTAAAGTTTAAGTGGATATGTAACTCTTGTGAGGTTGAATTTTCTGGAAATGAAAATCAAGATAAGTGTCCTGATTGTGATTCGAATGATATTGTTCAGAAAAAATAGTCATTATTCAACTAACTGGGAACGATAGTTCAATTAAACTACAAAATGAGGTTGCCGCCGCGAAAACGAGTGGCAACCTCATTAAGCTATAGGGCAGTTTTGCTCAACAAACTATGAAGGATAGCGAAATAACTTTGCAACCAATAAAATGATTACCACGTCTATTCTGTAAGACGCAAAGGAGGTTATCAATTGAGAAAACTTTGTTTATTATTCATTTTAATAGCATCACTTTTTCTTAATGCTTGTACCAACAAGGTCGAGCTTAAGCAATCTCCATTAATGGAAACTAATAAATCCAGTTCTGCGGAACTTGTGGGTTATATTACCAAGCTTGAAAATCAAAGAGCCTTAGTTGTTAGTCCGATAAGTAGAGAAATTAATCAAACGAGAAAAGAGTTCTACGAGGCGATATGGGTTTCAAATATGCCCCAAAATGTAGAGATTGGACAATACGTTAATGTATGGTTTGAAGGTACCATAGCAACCTCATACCCTGCTCAAGGAAAAGCTTCGAAGGTCACTATAGTCAAAATTCATAAACCTGAAAAAGCAATCTTGTCTCAAGACGAAGTAATACGCAAAGCACTGTTAAACAAGGATATTTCAAGTATCAACATCTTTGTTATCAATGAAGTAGTTTATGATGGAAATTCAGATGATTGGACTATCAGATATAAAGACGCAAAAATTTCTGATGGTTTATTAGAAGAACATAGTATGCAAGTACCCGATAAATAACGATAGCACAATAAACATCAAGAAAAGGCTGCTGGCAAATTAACGGCAGCCTTTGTTACGCTAACGGGCAGGATAGTTTAATCACTTCACGAATATACCTTAAATATGTAACTTTGCGAAGTTCATAAATAAGGCGTTAGACGAAACCCGTGCAAGCCCTGATTTAACACTCGAAACACCAAAAACTAGTAACGGAGGAAGTAAGATGATCATAGAAGAAGAATCTGAAAAGACAAACTTAAAAACTAAATTTGTAATAGGCTTCATCCTAATATGCATCTTTTCAGCAGTAGCTTTTAAATTTTATCATTCAAGAGAGAGTAAGTGGATAGAAGTTAAGAATAGTAACAACTTTCAAAGTTATATAAATTATGTTGACAAATACAACCCATCACACATAGATGATGTAATTCAAGAGATGAGAAATTTTAAAGAAAAAGATTTTAGTAAATGGAATTTTGAAATGAGTATGTATGCGAGACAATTACAGGGAGCTTTAGAAAAATATATCGACAGTTCAAAAGATTATGAGTTGAAATTTAATACAACAAAAACAGTTGAAGCTGAAAAAATTTCTTATTTCTTAAATAGTAGGGTGATAATAAATGGAAAGGAATTAGAGCCATTTCTTATGTTCGGAAACGAGTTAAATCCAAATAATAAAAAAATTTATGTATTTGAACGTGTAGCAGGATTTAATATTAATGTTAAATATTCGGAAACTTCAACTCCAAAAGTTATTGTAAATCCATCAGATAGAAACTCATTAAGTATTAGCGGAAATAAGCAATAGCCTTCGCATCTCGAAGAAGGCACGGGCATCGTCAAACACCGCATTCACGCTTCGGGTGCTGACGCCCATTGGTCTGCCAGAAGGATTTCGAGGAAGCGGATTCAGGCAGACAACTCTGCAACAACTAACCGCATCGCATCATTAAACTAACGGGAACGATAGCACAACAACGACAACAGGCTGCTGAATCAATCGGCAAGTCTGTTAAGCTAACGGGCAGGATAGTTCCAATTATGGTAAAATTGGGTGACTTATCATCGGTCATATTCTATGAGCTTTAAAGCTTGAATTTTTGGAGGTTAGGACTTTTATGTTTGAATGGTTAGAGGAAGTTGAAAAGCCTCACTCAGATGAAAGTAGTAATAATGACTTTTTCAAAATGAAGAAGCTTGAATCATCCTTCGAACCAAGCGACATCAGTGAAGTTGGGCAACTATTTGCTGCATACTCTGTGATAATTGGCTCTGATGCAATGACGCAAATCCCAACTCCGAATGAGACTGCAATAAACCTAGTTGCCACTGAAATCACACCGCATTATACAGATGTTAAAGGGATTTACTATGACGGTGTGTTGCGAAGTGTTAATGTAATGGGATTAAAGCCAAATTCAACAAAAATTATTGAAAATAAACTTAACGACGGGATTTATCCCGTTGTAACAGATTTATATCGAAACGCTGACTTAAATCTCGCTACTGGGAGAAGGAGTTTAAAGTATTTTTCTGTTCGTAAAGAAGCAATTGTCCAACTAAATAATCGGGAAACTGAGAAGCTCGGACACTTCTTCCATAACACTTATTTTGCTGAAACAGGGTCTGTTTTTCTTTCTCCAACAGGATGGGTCCTTGAAGAGAAGTTGCGTGAATCTATTACTATTCGTACTTTCATTGTTTTTGC
>NZ_JBFUHL010000069.1:0-21358 GCF_056402415.1 Paenibacillus sp. P4_A9 | reverse complement strand
GTATTATTTAATCAAATAATGATTTATCGGAATAATCTCATACAGGGAGTGAGTTTTTTATGTTATTGACTATGGAGGTCTTGTAATGAAACGAGTAATCGTACAGTTTATATTGCTATTAGCTATAAGTTTTTCGTTTATCGGCTGCGAGAGGAGTTCCCAACAAATCAATGAAGTGATGGCAGAAGACAAACTATATATTACAGAAGGCTATACTACAAAACTTTCTTCGATGAAATTAACTGAGGTTGCATCACTCCCCTACTTTACTAAACCATTCATATGTGTGGCAAAAGACGAAAGTGGACAACAATTCGCAGTATTATTTCACTCCATTGATAAAGTTGAAACCGTAAAATTACCTATCACTTACGAAAATATAATTAAACGGATCGAATCGGAGGGATTCAAAGTTAAACTTGAAACCAATAATCCCTTTCAAAATTTACACCTATTTCAAATTAATAATACTTTATTTTGGAATTTTAATGATGGGACAGGAAAACTATATTTGAATCTCAAAGGCGAAATTGAAACGGACCCGTTTAAAAGCAATCACATGGAGGGTTGAATAAAATGATTATACGAATTGCCGAAACATTTGACGCTTTAGATATAGCCAAATTATCAAATCAATTAGGTTATCCAGCGGCAGAAGATCAACTCTTACAACGCTTAACAAACCTTTTGCTAGATGATGACAATGCTGTATTCGTCATGGAGTTAGAAGGTAAAGTAATTGGCTGGGTACATGTGCATGGCAGGCATTTAATTGAAAGCCCTGATTTTGCAGAAATTGGAGGTCTAGTTGTTGATCATGCTCATAAGCGTAAGGGGATTGGTGAGAAGCTTATGCGTCAGTGTGAAGAATGGGCTAGAGCAAAGGGATATGGTTTAATCAGGGTACGTTCAGGTGGGCAAAGGAAAGAAGCACATGAGTTTTACAATCGGATTGGGTATACGAATGTGAAGTCACAGCAGGTTTTCAATCGCAAATTAGAGTAAATATTGGAAACTGTGAGTAGTTTAATCGATTGGTTTGGGAAAAGGCTTGAAATTTCCTGAACTGCAAGATATCTAATAGATAGGTCATAAATCTACCAAACGCTTGCGCCTCTAGTATCTAGGGGCGTATTTTTTTGTATTTTATGGAATAAGCACGAAGAACACCCGCTAATAGAAGGTTAAAAGTGCAGAAAATCGGCCCGAATTCCCCCCATTTACGACATTTTGAAGTGCATGTAAACTAGCACTACTACAGTTTCAAATCTTCTAATAGTGAATAAAAAACAGCGAGGAGAGAGTTTATGGGTAAAGGTAAATTTAACCGTATGGCAGTGAAAGCTTTAGCTGGTTTAGTCGTCGTATCCTCCTTTCTTCCTTACCAGGTATCAGCGACTGGTTCTTCTCAGCAAGCAGAGAAGCTATTGAAAAATCTCTCAGTTGCACAGAAGAATGCATTAACTGATTTAAAGGTAGGACGTCCTGTCATTTCATCAGAGATAAACCTCAAGAGTCCAGATTTAACGAATGTCATCATTGAATTTAAGCAAGCACCCGCCAAGGTAGAAGTGATCAAACAAGCGGCAGACGGGATACAGATCTCACCTTCAGCCGCGCAAGCTCATGCGAAAAAAGATCATGACGTATTTAAAGCATTTGTGCAAAAAAAGCAAGGGGACTCATCATCAACGCTTGGAATTAATCCCTTAACGGTTGGGGAAAGTAAATTGCAAATTACGAGAGAATATCACTCTGCATTTAATGGTGTAGCGATGACGCTGCCAGGTTCTGATATAGAATCGTTATTGGAATCAGGCGTCGTGAATCGAATTTATAAAGATAATGTCGTAAAGCTGGATCCCAAGGAAGTAGCTCTGTCTTCTGCTCAAGTTGAAGAGATAAGCCAACAACAATCCRATGAGAATCGTATTCCTTTAGATGGCATTGACATTCTACACGGCAAAGGAATTAAAGGGAAAGGGGTCAAAGTTGGCGTTCTTGATACAGGGATCGACTATAACCATCCAGACTTAAGGGATGTATATAAAGGATATAAGGCTCAACAAAACGTTAATCCGCAGTCTATCGATCCAACATCGGTGAAAGGCTGGGATTTCGTCGATAACGATGCCGATCCGATGGAAACAACATACAAGGATTGGGTAGATGCTGGAAAGCCTGAAGGAGCTACCTACTTTACATCACATGGTACCCACGTATCGGGAACCATCGCGGGCCAAGGTGCGAATAACGTGGCTTCCCCTGCATTAGGTGTAGCGCCTGAAGTTGATCTATACGCATATCGCGTGCTGGGTCCTTACGGGAGTGGACCTGAGAGCGGCATAATCGCTGCTATCGACAAAGCAGTTAAAGACGGCATGCAAGTCATTAATTTATCCCTTGGAGCAACTTATAATGATCCGTTAGCCCCCGAATCGATTGCGATTAACAACGCAACACTTTCTGGCGTAGTTTGTCTTGTAGCTGCAGGGAATTCAGGGCCAAATGAAAGAACGGTAACGGTACCTGGAACAACTGCGCTTGGGATCACAGTTGGCGCAAGTGATTTCTCGATGACGATTCCAACGGTTTCTGCGAGTGTCTATACGACCGTTCAAACGCAGCTTCCAGATATGAAGCTCTTAGCCAAAAATTTCACGGATAACTTAGCAGATTTAACAGGACAAAATTTCCCTATTGAATTCGCGGGACTGGGTATGAGTTCTGACTTTGAAGGCAAAGACTTTACGGGGAAGGTTGCTCTGATTCAGCGTGGTGAAAATGCACTAGATGAGAAAGTCGTTAACGCGAGAGCGGCTGGAGCGAAAGCAGTTCTCGTGTTCAATAATGTCGATGGCGAAATTCCGCATTATACAGGACAAGGTCCTAAATTTATCCCTGCTTTCCGTTTAACCAAAGCCGATGGGGAGTCCATGTTAGCGGTGAATAGTAAACCCACTATTACGTTCGGCGCTGTTAGCAGTATTTCAACTGAAGGTAATAAATTAGCTGATTTTAGTGGTCGAGGACCAGTCAATACGAATTACGATATTAAACCAGACGTCATCGGGCCAGGTGTAGCTGTTTACTCGAGTTATCCGGAGTATATCAATAGTCCAGAAGAGGGGCTGGATTATTCGTCAGCCTATGCTCGGATTTCTGGCACATCGATGGCGACGCCTCATATGGCGGGAATTGCAGCACTTATTTTACAACAAAATCCTACGTATACGCCTTTTGATGTGAAGGCTGCATTGATGAATACCGCAGATGCCTTGAATGGAAATTACTCCGTTTATGAAGTGGGAGCGGGGGAAGTGGATGTTGTCGAAGCGGTTACTGCGACGACTTCAATTAAAGTGATTGATAAGACCTTGAACGAAGTAGATGGTCAATATGTAGAAATTGAAGATCAAACGGGCTCTATATTTTTCGGAAACCACGCGAAAATAGCGAATAAGGCCGTTGAAGAGAGCCGTCCGTTAGTCATTCAAAACAGAAGCGATGTGGATAAACAATACAAGTTCTCAGTCGAGTATCTGCCAGCTAAGCCAGGCGTACCGAATGCTGAAGCCAATGGTGTTACGGTAACGGTTCCAAACACTGTGAATGTGGCTGCTGGTCAGAAGGTCGATCTGACGGCGAACATTCAGGTGCCGACGAATGCGGCATTAGGCAGATATGAAGGATATATCAACATTGTTAATGCGGACCCAACGCAAACCGATGAGAAATATCGCATTCCGTTCGCTGTTCGCGTCGTAGAGCCAGGCATCGAATATATGCAATTAAGTAATCAAGCGATCATGACGGATCTGCCTGAAATTATGCATCCTTTTCTAGAAGACCCGATCAAAATATTGTTTTTCAAATTAAATAGTGCTGTACAAAACATCGATGTGCTCATTACGGATAATGATGGAAAGGTGCTGGGAAGTGCTAATGGCCGAACGGTTGATGCCGTTGATGCTCCGTTAGACCAAGAAATATATATCTATCCCGTTGGCGGATGGGTTTATCCCTTAACTGGAGATCCATCTCATCCGACGATTAGTGCCGATCCCGTAGACCTAACAGAAGGCGCATATAAAATCAGGATGATCGCGACGGAAGCGAATGGTCACACCTTTACGAAAGAACAAGCGTTTGTTGTGGATAATACATTACCTGAACTCAAATTCCTAGATTACGCGCCAGGGGTTTACGAGGTAAGTGATGACATGTATACAGTCGAAGAAATAGATGGTAAAAGCCATCGTGCGCTGTGGGTTCATGCCAACGTACATGACACAGCGATTGATTCGCTAGCATCATCCAATATTACGCAATCTGCTAATCATTTGTACTATTATGAAAATCAAAATGTTTTTCCTGACGGAGAATTCCCTATTCAGGCGAACGGGAATGTGAAGTTCGGGGTAACGCCAGAGGATCTTAAAGATCATCCGTTAACGATGAATCTATTCCCGATTGACATGGCTACGAACGGCCGTCTTATTCGAGATTTCCGTCACTACGGATTTATCAAAGCAGGTTCAGCGTATGTCGTACCGCAGTATAACAAGAAAAAAGTTTACTTGGGTGATGAGATTACGATGACCTTAAACCTAAATAATGTTCAAAAGCTAATGTCAGGTAACTATACGGTGGATTACTATAAGCATTTTAAATTTGTAGATGTGAAGGTAAATCCTGCTTTCCAAAAAATAGCTGACCAAAAAGGTTTGAAGGTTAATTTGGACAAAGCCGTTGTCGCGGATCATGATGTGTTCGAATCCAAACAAATGGTGAAAGTTGGCGCATCTATTTCGGGTAACAATTTCCATGGGTTTGATGGAGACAGTGCCTTCCTAGATGTCACGTTTAAATTGGTGGACGATAAGTGGTTTGGGATCATCAAAGACACGATGAATATCGAACAAAATATCGAAGAGTTTTTCTACATGAAAGACGGAGAAACCGTACCAACAATAGCGCCTGTGTTTAATCAAATCAATGGATTTGATATTATTCCGAAACACTCAACAGTTGCATCGGTAACATGGGCAGAGGTCTTCCTTGATGAGTATGGCTACTTAGACTGGACGAAAGACTACTCCAAGCTTGGAACTAAGGTATATGCGAAATCGGCGGATGGAAAAACGTATCAAGGATCTGTCGATCCAGGCGGCGTATTCTACATTTATGATCTCCCAGTCACGAAACAAGCTTATGACATTTTTGTAGAAGTTCCAGGGCATCTAACTAGTAAATTAACGGCGCAATTGAGCAAAACGGAGAATGGCGAGCTGATCGGGACAGACCCATGGCTTGCGCAAGATCAACCCATCAACTACGCCGGTGATGTGAATGGTGACGGGATGATCGACATTGAAGATCTCAAGAAAGCAGCCAACTCTTTCGGAAAATCCTCCAAGAAAGAGGATCTGAATCAAGATGGCATCGTGGATGAGAAAGATGTTCGTTTCATTGAGAAGAACTTCCTGAGAATGGGTCCGGATGTCAAAGGTAAAGCGAAAGACAAAGATGGGAAAAAGGATGTAGCTTATTACTTAAATGAGCTAGGTCTTGCGCCTATCAACTAGGTAATGGAGGTGTTCTACGGTGTCTCATGTCGTTGTTGAGTAAGCAGCTAAAAGACGTTATTTCACTTTATTCATCATGATGCTAGCAATTTCCATGGCTTTATCAGTCTGATTCAATTTGACGTAATAGGTAAACAATTCCTTCTCGGAACTTTGAATCAGATACGTATTACCCGATTCTCTAAACTTAGGCAATGCAATATCACTTAAATATTCATGATAGTCGGTTTCCCGGTTTTGAATTGAAAGAATGAGGAGATTAAGAAGCAGAATGTAGAAAGACTCCTTCAGCTTTTTGGCGAGTGCTAGGCCCTCTCGAGTGATTTGAAGCAGTTCTTTTCTGGGAATTAACTCACCTGACAAACAACTCCGAATATAACCCTCCAAAGAAAGCAGGTATACGCCTGTTTTCTTTTCTTTTAATTGCATCGATTGCTGATAGTACGTACTCGCCAAGTCATAGTTTTCTCTTCGAAAGTACTCATAGGCCAAATTATGAAGAACTCTTGCTTTGCGAACAGGTGCATTGCAGATATCACAGCTTATTAGCAGCTTCTCAAAGCGTCGAATTGTTTCTTTGAAGTCGCGGCTTTTCTCATCTTTGACCTGAATAAGCATTAGCATTTCCGCGTCAATAATTCTTAGGAAGCTGTTGATTCCTTTAAAGAAAACTAGCGATTTCTCCGCGTAAAAATAAGCCATGACGGGTGACTGTACTGCATGATAGGCGGAGGCCAGATGATAGTAATACTCGGGATTATTGTAGTCCTCATGCACAATGGCCGTTAAGGTATCAATAGATTTAGAAAATTCTTGTTTCGCCATGTAGTACATGCCCAGAACATGATTGAATAAATTCGTTTCATAGGGGGGGAGCGGCCAAGTTTCCTTTTGAAATAGCTTGATCACCTTATAGGCTTTATCAACTTGGTTATGCATCAGGTAGTAGCGAGCCTTCAGCAAGTTGTAAAGAGGCTGGTAATCGGAAAGCTGGATGAGAGGCTCCTGCTCAAATTCATCATACAGCGCGGCCATTTCCTCAAAAAGCTGCTCAATAATGACATCGTGCCAATGATGGAGTCTTGTTCTTATATTTTTTAGTCGAATGGCTTCTTGTGTAATATCTATTTCAAGACGTTTAGATAGAAATGAGATGATTTCCGGTGAATATTCGGTGGATCCCCGTTCTATTTTGCTAATATGCGTATCCGAGCAAATGCCTCGTCCTAGTTGTTCTTGTGTTAATTGGGATTTTTCTCTGTAGAATTTAATGATTTTTCCTTCATACATACAAAATTCCCCCAAGTTTCAAATAATGAGCTGCTTTTCCATTGTACAACAAATGATAGGCAGTATCACCTTTAGGCGAGATAGCAGAAAATGCCAAGAAGAAAGGGTTAGATCCCTTATTTCTTGGCATTTTTACTTATCTACATAAACCACCAATACACCGGAATAAACAAAATCGAAGTCACAATCCCGGCAACGCCCATGGCGAAGCCGCTCATACTGCCTTCCTCCTCAGAATCCTTGAGGAGTCTCGCGGTACCGATGCCGTGCGCAGCGGTCCCCATGGCGATGCCGATGGACAAGGCGTCGCTGAAGCCAAGCCACACTAGCAGCTTTCGGCCAAACATACTGCCAAAAAGCCCAGTAAGAACAGTCAGCACAGCCGTTAACTCCGGCAAGCCGCCGAGATGACGAGATATCTCTAACGCGATCGGCGAGCTCACGGATTTCGGCAGCATGCTGAGCAGAATCTCGCGGCTTCCGCCGAGCAGTCCCACGAGGGCAGCGGCGCTTACGATGCCGGTTAGCGAACCCGCGGTAACGGCAATCAGGATGCGGGTGATGTGCTTTTGGATCAAAGCCGCATGTTTATACAGCGGCACTCCGAGGGCCACCGTTGCTGGACCAAGCAGCACGGTAATCATATCCGCGCCTACCTTATATGCCGCATAGGGGATATGAAAGCTTAGCAGCACGCAGATAATGAAGCCGGAGCATACAAACAGCGGATGCAGCCAGCGCCAGCGCTTATGTAGATGTTGCGCGGCTGTATAGGCCACAACGCTGAGCGCGATGCCAAACATCGGGTTCATAAGCCAAGCGGAGGTAGTCATGACATCCCGCCTTCGGCTGTCTTTTGCCCATTATCCCTACGACGTTGCATCTTGGAAGTTATAAAGCCTGTTACCACCAGCACAGCCACCGAACTGCCCATGACGCCTACCCCAATGGACAGCCAGTTCGCCCCAATAAGCGGAAAGAACGCCATCGTTCCCACGACAAAAGGCAGGAAAAACAGCATCATATGCCCTGTGAACCAATTGGCCGTCGTTTCGACCCATTCAAGCTTGATCAGCTTCGCAAACAACGCGATGGTAAAAAGAATAAGTCCAATGACATTGCCGGGCAGAGGTAGATGAAAGCTGGTTTGCAGCCAGATACCTAATCCATTAAAAGCTACTAAAATCGCGAGTCCTAACATGTTGTCTCCTTCGTTGAGGGCACAGATTAGCCCCGTTCTATCTATCCGTGATGTGCTCTTATTTTAACACAATAGAAGTAGTAGTTTTCGGTTACCAAGAAATTCTTGCTATTTGGCGATAAACGACTACGCCGTCCTTAATGGACGGCGTAGTCGTTTATTTCATATAGTCACAGGGGTTAAGGCGTTATTCGAGTGTGGCGGGATAAATTGTTCATTACGACTGCAGTCGATATACAGGGGATACACACCTTCTTGAATAGGAGGGGAGATCGTTCTGCTAACAGCAGGAACGGCTTCACTCGTTGGCTCTTGTAGGTTTGAAGCAGTCTGTCTGAGGCGTTTACTCTTCTCGAAAACATCGATGACCATAAAGTACATGATACATAGCACAATAAAACCCAATCCACAGATTTGTAAGTTTTGCATCCTAGTACGCCTCCTATGAATCATTTTTCATAGATTAACGTATTTAGAATGCGATGTCGCTCGAAAATCGGTGTCGTATTCTGACATATTGTCAGAAGTCTCCTAAATGTGGTGGTTGATCTTGACATAACAAGTGAGAACCATTATCATTCGATTTAGAGTAACTAAATGAAAATGATTATCAATTGTTGACGAATGTGAACAGCATCATGAGGGGGCTAGTCGAGATGAATAATTTAACAGGGGATTGGTGTAGTATGCCGCTTCCTCAAGCTGTGACAAGCTTAGCGGTATTCAACACAATGCTGATCGGGACGACGGAGCGCGGGGGCTTGGTTGTTGGTAATAAGCAAGGCGGCTTCCATCAGCATCGGTTTGAGGGGATGTTTTTGAATCGCTTAGTCCCTCATCGCGGGGAGGTTTATGTGTGTGCGAATACAGGGCTCTATAAACTGATCGAGATCAGAGGCAACATCATGCTGCATGCGTTGAATGCACAAGCCGAGGTAACTGATCTGCTGATTTGGCGAGATATGATGGTCATTTCGACGCGTGGTTCAGGTATTAAATATAAACATGCCGATAAGACAGGTTTTCAAACGGTCTTGTAGAGAAAGAAGCTCCCAGCATTCAATTCGCGGGAGCTTTTTTGTTTGGGATTTCCATGCATTTACGACTTAAATGGCCTTTTCATCAAGGTCGTATAGATCATAATTGTTGACCATTATCATTTAGGGTGCCATAATCGAATACAAAACGACGCAGGCAGGGAGTCAACCGACCATGGGAGTACGTTCCATCATTGATGCTTATCGACATATGAAGATCAAAAACAAGTTGTCTATTCTGATCACGATGGTCATCGCAATTTCATTGTCAGTTACGATCCTAATTCAGCAGTATGTATTCTCTATATATGACGGTCAAATCTATGAGAAATCCTCGCGCGTGCTGAATTTATCGTCAACGGCGATAGAGACTGAGCTCAAACGATTACAGCAGTTATCTTACAGGATTTTGGCGGAGGAGCAGGTTCAAGAATGGTTAACTTCACTGAAAAAAGATCCCTCCGATTATGACCGCCTTATTATTAGTCAATACTTAATAGACCGATTGATCAGTTATTCAGGCGTGGAACCCTATTTATTTTCCATTCAAATTATGGATGCCAAAGGCAACGATCATGAAGGCGGCAACATGAAGCGGATGGATGCTGAAAGGAAAAGGCAGATCATGGATGTCGCTGCTGAGGGAAAAGGGGAAAATCGTTGGATTTATCCCGACAGTAAGGATTCGGCACTGATTGCCACGCGAGAAATACGCTCGTTTCACAAAACGAACTTTGATTTGGACTATTTAGGGACGCTTGTGATCCGTATTAATATTGAGAAAATCGTTCGCGATATCGMACCGGAAGAGGGCGATGTGATGATTGTGTCCGATGGGCATGTCATTTTCCCTAGTGAGCCTTCCTTTGATTTAAGTCGGCTTGCCAAGCCTACGAATACGGTTAAAGGATATGAAATCCAGAAAATTGACGATGAAGAATATTTCATTGCCCAAATACAATCGCTGAATACAGGTTGGACTTACTTGAATCTTACGCCATTTAATCAAATTTTTGATCGTATCATATTTATTAAGGAAATGGTCGTTTTCGTCTTTATCGCCATCTTCGTCGTCGTCATTTTGTTAGGAATTCGTTTCTCGTACAGCTTAACGCGACCGATCGACGAGTTAATGGTGCGGATGAAGCTAGCGGAGAAAGGGAATTTCGAAGAAGCGAATTTATTTCCGTCAGGCGGGCAACTCGCGATGAATGAAATCGGACTCTTACAGCGGAGCTTCCGATTCATGATTGAACGCATCAACACATTAATCCAGGAAAATTATGCGAATCGTCTTTTGATAAAGGAAACGGAATTTAAAGCCTTGCAGTCCCAAATTAATCCTCATTTTCTGTACAATACGTTGGAATCCATTAATTGGATGGCGAAAGTGAATCGGCAATCCAAAATTTCCGAGATGGTGGAGGCGCTAGCGTATTTGCTTCGCCACTCCGTCGATTTGAAAGAACCGATTATTACACTGGGTGAGGAAATCGATATTGTAAGAAGCTATGTGACGATTCAGAAAATACGCTTCGAAGAACGTCTGGTGTTCAAACTTGATGTGCCAGAAGAATTAATGAATCGTGCTATACCCAAGCTGACACTCCAACCGTTGATGGAGAATGCGATTCATTATGCGCTGGAGTCAACAATCGAGCCTTGTGAAATCTCGATCCGAGGCTGGAGCACGGAAGACGGGATCTTCCTTGCGGTTGAGGATACAGGGCCGGGTATGCCAAGAGGCGTGATTGAAAGATTGCGAAGTGGCGAAGTGACAACGAAAGGTAAAGGCATCGGACTTCTGAATATCGATGATCGGATTAAGCTTGCCTTTGGCGAAGCATATGGTATTCGGGTGGATGAGGCAGCTGAGTTTGGCGCTTCCATCATTCTTAATTTACCAAAAGGACAGGAGGAATAAGAGATGCACAAAGTGTTGTTAGTAGACGACGAAAGAATTATTCTGGATGGCATTTCGCGTTTAGTGGATTGGCCGTCTTTACAAACTGAGCTTATTGGGACTGCGCGTAATGGTGTGGAAGCCTTTGAATTTATACAGAAACAGGCACCAGATATTATCATAAGTGATATTCGTATGCCTGGGATGGATGGACTTGAGCTGGTTGCTCGTGTTCATGAGGCCTATCCTCATATCCGATTCGTGTTGCTGTCAGGCTTCGGTGAATTTGATTATGCGAGCAGAGCCATGCAGTATGGGGTTAAGCATTATTTGCTAAAGCCAACGAATGAAGGGAAAATCGGTGAAGCGCTGCAGGAAATCGTGGCGGAGCTTGAGCAGGAAACGAGTAAGGAGTCGTTCGTTAAGAATATGAAGGCAGAGCTTGAGAAGGTGATGCCGCATGTAAAAGAGCAATTCCTGAAAGAGTTCGTCACGAATAAAACGTACGGAAATTGGGATTGGGACTATTTTCGAAACATATTTAAGCTTGAGTTTGATTACCAAATTCGACTTCTTCTTTTCCAGTTGGAAGAGGGTTTTGAATTCGAGCATCTGTTTGCCATTAAAAACATTGCCCAGGAAATCTTGGATAGTCCCCTTTTAAGTACAACCATTGGGAATCATGTTTTAATTCTAATTGAAGAATCGGATCACATCGATCAACTCCATGAGCGTATTTATCACATAAGGGACACTTTTCAAATGTATTACAAAAAGGATGCGACGATCGCGCTTAGTGAGCCGAGCCACATTACGAAGGCTAGACACCTGTATAAGGAATGCCTGCATCTCTTGAATTACCGTTTTTATCTGGGGGAGGGCAGTCTCATTACCCGTAAGGACACTGAGGTCTCCCAAGAGGCTTCACCGAAAGAATTGGGTTGGGACGAGGAACGACTGAATATGTCGGTGAGATCTGGTCATCGCGAGGAAGCAGAGGCAGCTTTGCATGCTTTTATCGGCGGGTTGAAGGAAGCGCAGTTGGACATTGATGCGACCAAATCGTACGTCATTCAGCAATTCGTATCACTTGTCCGTCAGTGTGCACCAGATGAAATGAATCATTATTTCACACAAATCCCATTGATTGTGGAAATGAACACGCTTCAAACGATACAGTCATTCCTGGAAAATGTTGTAATTACCATGACGGACCGATTCTATGGTCTCAACAAAGTGAAGCATAGTGCGATTGTTCAGAAGGTTATCGATGTTATTAATGAGCAACTCGGGAACTCAGATCTCAGCTTGAATTGGGTAGCGCATGATATGCTGTATATGAATGCGGACTATCTCGGGAAATTATTCAAGAAGGAAACAGGAGAGAAATTTTCTAATTATGTCATGAAAGCTAGAATTAATCGAGCTACTGAAATGATCGCTGAAGATGCTGATATCAAAATTTTCGAGCTGGCAGAGCGACTTGGTTTCGGAGACAATCCACAATATTTTAGTCAAGTATTCAAAAAATACCGAGGTTCTACACCGTCTGAATATATGAAATCGACAGACACCTCTGCATTTTAAACAAACAGGACTGTATTTTGGATTCACGTTTCCTCCTTGCGGCGCGATAATACGAGTAGAAATAAACCGATTACACCTTTGGGGAGGAAATACAGATGAAGAAAGTAATGTTCACCGTGATCTCTGCCGCAGTTCTACTCGCTGGTTGTGGCACTAGCGGATCAACAAGCACGCCAAACACGGGTACCAGCTCAAGCCCAGCAGCAAGTACAACATCTACGACGAGTGCCAAGGCAGATCCAGTTACATTGCGCGTTGCCTGGTGGGGTGGACAAGCACGTCACGATTACACGTTGAAAGTGATTGAATTGTACCAGAAGAAGCATCCGAATGTGAAAATTGAATCCGAGTATGCAGCCTTTGACGATTATTGGAAAAAGCTTGCACCACAAGCTGCCGCTAACGGATTACCCGACGTGTTTCAAATGGACATCTCATATTTGACGCAGTATGGTGGCAGAGGTCAGCTTGAGGATTTCGACTCCTATACGAAGAATGGCATTCTAAATGTGAAAGACATTAGTGAAAACAATCTTTCCGGTGGTAAAGTGGACGGAAAGCTTGTAGCGATAAATGCAGGTTCCAATGCTTTGCAATCGACCGTAGATCCTCAAATGTTGAAGGATGCAGGGATTACACCTAAGCAAGACTGGACATTTGCTGATTGGGATGCCATGGGTGCCCAGCTGAAAGCGAAAGGGAAAATGCTTGGTGCTGACCTTCGACATGATGTCTACTTCCCGTTCTTCCTAAGAGGCCAAGGCCAGAAAATGTACGGAGCTGACGGAGCTTCGCTCGGTTACACGGATGACAAACCGTTCATTGATTTTTATACGATGTACAAAAAATGGTATGATTCTGGTTACTTACTGCCGCTGGATAAGCTAGCTCAGAAAAAAGGAACGCCAGAAGACGATGAAGTGGTGCTAGGCAACGCGGTTTCGTCTAATGGTTGGTCCAACCAATTTATACTTGTTAACACAGCTGCGAAGCGTTCCCTTGATATTCTTCCGATTCCAGGCTGGAACCTCAACAAAGCGCTATTCTTGAAGCCAAGTATGTACTGGACAGTAGCGAAATCTTCTAAAGTGAAAGAAGAAGCTGTCAAATTCGTTGACTTCCTGATCAATGATATTGACGCTAACAAAATTATTAAAGGCGAGCGTGGCGTTCCAGTATCCTCCAAAGTGAAGGAAGCGTTATTGCCAGATTTGACGCCAGAGCAAAAGAAAGTATTCGAATACGTCGCTTGGGCTGAGAAGAACAGCTCCCAAATGGATCCTCCGAACCCTGTAGGCGCGGTTGAGGTTGATAAATTGCTCAAGGATACAGTAGAGCAAATCCTATACAAGAAGCTGACGGTTGAAGAAGGCGCAGCCAAATTCCGTAAGGATGCAACGGCTATTTTAGCTAAAAATAAGAAGTAAATACGTAAGGCTCCGCGGAATTCATCTGCGGAGCCTTTTGTTTGGAGAATTGCGCCAGAGAGGCAATGCGAGTGGGATTAAGTCGAAAAAATCGACTTAGCGGGTTGCGGGAGCGCGCCGAAGCGCCGTCTAAGTCGAAAAAATCGACTTAGCGGACGCGAAAGCGCCCTGGGCGACGCCTAAGTCGAAAATATCGACTTAGCAGATCACGAAAGCGCCCTGGGCACCGCGTAAGTCGAAAAAACCGACTCGCTTTCGCATTGAAGCCGTTTACACGGTTTACGTTAACCTCGGCTAATTAAACAAAATGAACGGTTTTTTGCCTTCATGGCGTGATCAAACATCTTTATAATACAGATAGAAGAGAAGAGATGAGGCGCGGTGCCTCTCATTCCTGAGATCAAACATATAGGGGTTGATTAACAATGAACAAGCTGCGGGATAACAATAACCTAGTTGGGTATGTGTTTGCCTCTCCGTTTATACTAGGCTTTCTCATTTTCACATTGTATCCAATCATTTCATCGCTCTACTATTCGTTTACGGACTACAACTTATTTGAAACACCAAATGTGATTGGTTTTGATAATTATCAGAAGATGTTTACAGCGGATGATAAATATTGGAAGTCACTTAGCGTTACCTTTACGTATGTGTTTGCCAGCGTTCCTTTACGACTGATTTTCGCCTTAGCGGTTGCAATGCTATTGAATAAAGCAGCTCGGGGGATTGGTGTTTACCGATCATCTTTTTATCTTCCTTCTCTGATCGGCGGCAGTGTTGCCGTGTCCATCATGTGGACACAAGTGTTTGGTGACAAAGGCTTATTGAATTCCTTCCTAGGCGCAATTGGTATACATACCGACATTTCCTGGATCGGAAATCCAGCGACGGCGCTGTGGACATTGATTGCTTTGTCCGTGTGGCAGTTCGGATCATCCATGCTGATCTTCTTAGCTGGTCTCAAGAACATCCCGTATTCCTACTACGAGGCAGCGAGTGTGGATGGCGCAAGCAAGGTAAGACAATTTTTCAATATTACCTTACCATTGCTTAGCCCGATCATTTTGTTCAACCTTATCATGCAAACGATATCCGCATTTATGACGTTTACACCCGCATACATCATTTCACGTGGCGAGGGCGGACCGCTCGATAATACATTACTTTACTCTCTGTACTTGTACCGTAGGGCGTTCCAATTTTACGAGATGGGTTACGCATCAGCGATGGCATGGGTTATGCTTTTGCTAATCGGCCTCATCGCCCTGGTTCTTTTCCAAACCTCCAAATACTGGGTGTATTACGAATCGAAAGGAGAGCGGTAGCATGATCAACGTCAGCACGAGAAAAACCTTGAAGCCCTATGCATATCATATTATTGTAGGCATACTTGCTTTAGCTATGGTCTATCCGATTCTTTGGCTCATTGCGAGCTCACTTAAACCGAATGATGAGATTTTTACAACTACCTATAGCTTGATTCCTAGCACAATCGCTTGGGAGAATTACGTTTCCGGCTGGAAGGGCTTTGCTGGAAATACATTCGCAACATTTTATATAAACTCGTTCTACATCGTTATATTGTCGACGATTGGCGCGGTCGTTAGCTCGGCGTTAGTTGCTTATGCTTTCGCACGTATCCCGTTTGTAGGCAAAAACTTCTGGTTCACTTGTATGATGATAACGATGATGCTTCCCCATGACGTAACGATTATTCCACAATATGTGATGTTCTCGAAGCTGGGCTGGCTATCTTCTTTTAAACCAATTATACTTCCGCAATTTTTCGCAATTCCGTTCTTTATCTTTCTCATTATGCAATTTATCCGCACGATTCCGATCGAACTGGATGAAGCGGCGAAAATGGACGGTTGCAGCAAATACGGTATTTTCTTCCGAATCTTAGTCCCATTAATCGTTCCATCACTCATTACGGCGACCATTTTCTCGTTCTACTGGCGGTGGGAGGATTTCATCAATCCGCTGCTCTACTTAAATAAACCGTCACTTTATCCAGTGTCATTGGCGCTCAAGCTATTCCTGGACGGCGATTCGATCAACAATTGGGGCGGGATGTTTGCAATGGCATCGCTGTCACTAATTCCAATCATTATCGTGTTCTTTCTTTTTCAGCGTTACATTGTGGAAGGAATCTCTACGAGCGGTTTGAAAGGATAAGAATATGAGAGGGGAACTAGAGGATATGCCGAAATTAGTTTTTGATGAAAATGAGATCAGATCAGCTATCGACCGTGTGGTAGATCGCACGTTTCGAATGGACTTCGGTTGGGATTGGCCTGGCGGTGTCGCGTTTTATGGCGTTTGTGAAGCCTATGCGGCGACAGGAAATGAATCGTATCTAACCAGACTGAAGGCTTGGGTAGATGAAAATATGGAAGATGGCTTGCCAAAGTTATCCGTCAATGCGGTGTCCATCGGACATTCCCTTCTTACCTTGTATGAAGTGACGAAAGACGAGAGATACCTAGATACCATTAAGGAAATGGCAGATTTCCTATGTAAAGATGCAGAGCGTTTCGGCGATGACATTCTCCAGCATACCGTGAATTCTGAAACCTACAATTTCCCTGAGCAAGCTTGGGTGGATACGATGTTCATGGCCGGGTACTTCCTGCTGCGTGTTGGTAACTTGCTCGATAACGATAACTATTTCGAAATTGGTTTGAAGCAATATCATGGACATGAAAATGTCCTACAGGATGCGAAAACCAATCTATACTATCACGGTTGGGATAACATTGCTCAAAACAATATGTCCGCCATGTTCTGGGCGCGTGGGAATTCTTGGGCAGCGCTCACGATGGCGCGTGCGCTCCATCTCGTAGCGGTAACGCATCCTTCGTTTATGATCATTGATGGTTCACTGCGCGATCAGTTGAGCGCACTTGTCCGGTTGCAGGATGAATCAGGCTTATGGCACACGATACTTGATGATAGGGCGGCACCCTTAGAGACTTCTGGATCTGCAGGGATTGCTACAGCTTTGCTAACGCGAGGAAGATTGTACAACAAATACACGCAAAAGTCGATCAACGGTATCTTGGCTCAAATCACCGAGGACGGCACCGTAACAGGCGTATCAGCCGGCACAGCTGTCATGAATAACGCCGAAGGCTACAAAGGTGTGCCTGACAAACGCATCCAAGGATGGGGACAAGGATTGACATTGACATTCCTAGCCGAGGTACTTCGCTCGAAGAAGGATAGCTTCGGGAACGGTTGTTGAGGGGTATTGGTAATGGCCTAACCCCCCGTGCAATGTTTAGATCGAAAACCTCCAGCTATTTTCTCGAGTATTAGCTAATTATCAATTCTAAATGGAAAACCTCCAGTTAATCTTCGCATTTCTGCGATTTTCGCAGTGAATGACCGAATTTAGCTGGAGGTTTTTCAGGCTGTCGAGATACTTCGAGCACTTTAAGGTCCGAAAAGGGCCTTAAAGCATAAGTGGCGGCCAGCGATCTGACTTTAGCGCCTCAAAAGGGCGTTAAAGTCTTTGGTACGCAGTTTTTTCGGGTGCTACGAGGGACCACCACACACGGTACAAACTACACACCCTATCTGGTGCGCCCATATTGCTTGCCGATGCTTGCTATTCGTTGATACAATTTACGATCTGACAAGTTCTTCAGAGGATAAATCTGGGGGCGCGTGTTTACTTCCAGAATCCATGGCTTCCCCTTAGAATCAAGTGCTACGTCGAGACCCAGTTCCCTGAACCCTTTGACATGGTTGTCAAAGTTGTTTCCAACAGATACGCCTAGCTGCTTCAATTCTCTTTCCCGCTCTTGGATCGCAGATTTGGAATATCCAGCTTCTAACAGTGTCGGCTGAAAGTACCCAACGGTCCCGCCTTGATTATAATTGGTGGCTACTTTGCCTGGACTTCCAATTTTGGTGAAGAGTCCGGTACTGACCCACTCACCCTGATTTGTCTTCTGCACCATGACGCGTATATCGAAGGGTCTGCCCTTTGTCTTGGCAAGATTAATCCCTTTCTGGAGTAAATAGGAACGCTTGCCAGCATGGTTGGACAGTTGGGTATGCAGCTTTTTCTCCGTCGTGTAGAAGGTTTTTTTTCGATTCAACTGGGTTTGGAAGCCACGGGGTCTCCGTCGGATTCGGATAATATTCGAACCGCCTGAACCGCCAGTGGGCTTAAAAAAGACAGTCTTATAAGAAGAAAGCATCGCATTCAAATTGTTTTTCGTAAAAAGCACGGTTCGAGGGACGTAGTGGCGTAAATCCGGTTGCTGAAGCAGCCATTTTGTTTTACGCCATTTGCTTTTAATTGATCTGCTTTTATACGTGGGCATAGGGTGTACACCTCTTTTAGACAGCGTATGTGAGGTGAGCCCTGCTTGTCAGTGCGTTTACCTAGCTGCTGCACCAATTTTGGCGCAAGTAATCTTATCAGTAGTGTCTACTCTACGCTAGTAAATTGGATTACCTTATGCTCGTATCGGCCGAGCGTCAGCTTACCTTCACGGTAACGTGTTCCCGTAATGGGATCAACGCCTTCCCTTGGAAGCGTCACGCTGCCGCCGGCTCCGTCCATGTTCACAACAACCCACACCTCATAGCCATCGCCTTGTCTCGGCGCGACAATTGTACCTGCGGTCACATCGGTGCGGAGGGTAACACCAGCATCATCCGCATACTGCGTGATGAGCTTGTTCAACAACTGCTCGCCTTCGTCGCCAGTCGGCATCGAGCCGAGCATCACGATCTTGCCTTTGCCATACGTCCGCTCCGTGATGAAAGCATGCCCAGCCGCTAGTCCGGCTTCGACGGTTCCAACAGCCATCGCTTCCTTCGCCTCGAAGACAGCGCTCCAAAGAGAAAGCGGTGCAGCGACGTCAAACGCGCTGCCAACTGAGCCGCTGCCGTCCATTGGAAACGTGTAGACCGTTTCCACGCCAGCTAGCTGCTCCAAATCACCGAGCGCAGCATGCGTATGCATCGTGTGCTCTTCTGTGCGTCCGCCGGAGAGAGGGCCAACAACCCACACACCGCCTTCGGCAACAAACGCAGTAGCACGCTTCATAAAGTCAGCAGAAATATAAGGGAGGAAAGGTGTAAACAACAGCTTGTACCCAGATAGCTCTGCGCCTTCCGGGATGATATCTCGGTGAATCCCTAGATTCAGTATCCGCTCATAGAACCCGGTAACCAGACCGCGATGATTCAGCTTTTGATGCGGTTCGGTTTTCAAGAACGCTTTGGATCGATCCGAATACGTCATGGCAACCTCAGCTTGCTTGGGCCGTGTCGCTAAGATCGTAGCTTCAATCTCCTGCCTCGCTTGTTCAACCTCTAGCACATTCGGATAACCAACCGTTGGCTTGCCCCACGTGCTGATGACAGAGCCATGTGGTTGTTCACAGCCGGAACGCTGCTGTCTCCACAGCCAATAACAGAAAGCTTCTGCACCCAGCGCATATGCGGCAACCGCTTCAGCTTTGAGATAGCCATTCGGGTGCGGCTTCGCATAGCTAGCGAGAGACGCAGCATGGGAAGGACTCGTTTCCATGATCCAGTAATCCCGTCCGCGCTTAAAATTCCGCCACAAATCGTTATTTAATAAATAGTTGGCCGGGTGATCATACGTCGCGTAGGTGTCGAAGGACGCAAAATCCAGCTCGCGAAACAGCCGCTCATTATCTACGCTGAAAGCGACGCTGCTATTGTGCGTAATTGGCGCATCCGAGAATTGGCGGATAATAGCCGCCTGTTCGTCCGAGAATTGTGCGATTTTCTCCATTGAAAATAGTTGGTACATCGTGCTGAGAGAGGAGTTATGCAAGAACGGCGCTGGACCAGGCTGTGGTACTTGCTCGAAGCAATGGTAGTATTCGCTCCATATTTGCGTGCCCCATGCCTCATTCAACTTTTGAACTGTTTCGTACCGCGCTTCTAACCATTCATGCCACTGAGTTAGGCAAGTTCCACACATACATTCGGACACATGCGCTTTGAATTCATTGTCGATTTGCCATCCGATCACACTTGGCAAGCGACCAATCGCTTTCGCGATGTGTTCGGTAATGATCGCTGCCTTTTCCCGGAAATAGGGATGATTCGTACACGCATGCTGCCTTGAACCATGGCCCATAACTTGCATGTGCTCATTCACATACATCCGTTCAGGATGACCGTACGTGAACCAAATCGGTGGTGTCGGCGTAGGCGTACACATAACCGTCTCAATTCCATTTTCATGGAGCAACTGCACCATCTCTACAAAAAATCCAAGATCAATATTACCCTCGGTAGGCTCCATATTTGACCAGGCGAATTCGCCAATTCGCACGACATTCATGCCTGCTTGCTTCATCAGAAGGATATCCTGCTCAATGACCGATTGATCCCAAAGCTCGGGATACCAGGCCGCACCATGATATAACTTTTTACCCATTTTCATCATCCATCCTCATCATCTAAAAGTTAGTTTCTACTATAAGTGCAACCATGCATCAGGGGCAATAACACATTCTTGCTGGAAAAATCAGGGGGTTTCAACTGTTTTGACGGCTTTGCACTTTCTTGATGATTGTCCATTTCAAGCGGTTGGAAGGGCTTACAAGAATGTCTGATTGGCGGTAAATGATCGCAATTGCATAATAGGGGTACAAACGCTGACGAGGCGATCATGACATGGAGGTGAAAAGGATGAAGCAGGCAGCTGCTCCTAACAACAGAGAGATTGTTCAGATGTCCCAGTCGAAGGGGCTTCGCAGGTCGCAGGTATGGGGAAGGTTGCGTAAAGATAAATGGATCTACCTACTACTAACGCCAGGCTTATTGTATTTCATTATTTTCAAGTATGTGCCCATGTGGGGTGTGCTGCTTGCCTTTAAGAATTATCAACCATTTCTAGGATTTTGGAAAAGTGACTGGGTCGGCTTAGAGCATTTTCGTGTGTTTTTTCAAAACCCAGAATTTTTCATGCTCCTCCGAAATACGTTGTTGCTCTCCTTATATAATCTGGTGTTTTACTTTCCGGCACCGATTATCCTTGCACTCTTACTGAATGAGATCAAGGTTAATATGTACAAAAGAACCGTTCAAACCTTGATTTATGTGCCGCACTTCATATCTTTAGTCATTGTGGCCAGCTTGACCTATGTCTTCCTTACTACGGAAGGAGGTCTCGTTAATGAGCTTTTACAGAAGTATTTTGGATATAAAATAAACTTCTTAGCGACTCCTGAATGGTTTCGACCGATGATTATCATTCAAACGATGTGGAAGGAATGCGGCTTTGGAACGATTATCTTCTTAGCAGCTCTGGCTGGTGT
>NZ_JBFUHL010000068.1:0-21618 GCF_056402415.1 Paenibacillus sp. P4_A9 | reverse complement strand
CTGCACATACGGGTTGTATGGGTACGCCAGATAATAGTTTGCTTTCTATAGAAACAGCAATAAATAGCGGTGCTGATATTGTGGAAGAAGATATTCTGATAACATCAGACAGCATCCTGGTGCTTTCTCACGATGATATTGTTTACTCAGTTGATGGAACCGCACATACCATTTCCCAAATGAGATATGRAGAGTTGAGTAGTTTGGAAATCAAAGCCCATAATGGAGCACCTGGCGAGACAATTCGCATTTTAACCTTGGAGTCAGTGCTGCCTATCTTACAAGCTTCTGGCAAAAAAGTGAATCTGGATATCAAATCGGATGCCTGCCTGGAACCAGTTTCCCGATTCGTTGGAAAAAACGAGTTAATTGAACAGGTTATACTTAGCGGCTGTGAGACTAGCAGAGCCAATGCTGTTAACCGTATCAATCCACGTTTAAGCAAGTTGCTGAACGTAAATGCTTCCTTATTTGAAACTGAAAATTACATGGAAGCCGTTCAACTTAGCATTGAGGACGCCGAAAGCGCGAATTGCTTCGGTATCAATGTCAATTATCGTATTGTCAGGCCCGAGCTGCTCCAGGTAGCGGCACGTCATAAGCTTGATGTATACGTATGGACGATAAATACAGAGGCTGAGATGAAGTATTTTATCGAGATGGGCGTTCAATCGATTACTTCTCGTAATATATCGGAATTGGTGAGAGTAAAACAGGAACTAAAGCATGTAGATGACGGACAGTCATGACAATGGAAGGACTAACAAACATGGCAAACCAGAAGCTGACCGCGCAATTCCAACATCTTACACGCAAGACAAAATGGGAATTAAAAGAGTGTGTTCAGTTGCAGTTTAACAACTTCCATGCTCAAGGAATGGTTCGAATGGGGGACTTGTTCTATTTGTCCTCAGTAGAGCTAATCAAGGAATCAGATCTTCCGCGCAAAGGAATAGGTCACTTATTTGTCTTTGATAGGGATGGAAAACTTAAGCAAGATATCATCTTGGGTGAAAGTGAGATCTACCACCCAGGCGGCATTGACTTTGACGGAGAGCATATCTGGGTACCTGTTGCCGAGTACAGACCGAATAGCCAATCTATTATCTACAACATCCATCCAACAACATTGGAAGTGAAAGAAGCTTTTCGAATTCAAGAGCATATTGGCGGATTGGTCCGTGACAGACAAAACGGGAATTTCATTGGTTACAGTTGGGGCTCACGTAGGTTCTATACATGGAATCGAGAGGCGACGCTGCTGCAAGTTCAAGATAATCCGAGTCATTTTGTGGACTATCAAGACGGACATTATGTAGGTGATGGGAAAATAATAGTGAGCGGCATCTCCGAGTTTCCCAATCCTGCAGGTCGCAATGTGAAGCCGTATCAGCTTGGCGGATTAGCGATGATCGATTCGCAAACGTTACAAACGATTCATGAAGTACCCATTTCTGAATTTTCTCCGCAAGGATATGTGGTTACCCGTAATCCAGTCTTCGTTGAGAATGTCGGCGATGAGCTGCGGATGTATGCTGTCCCAGATGACGATCATGGATCGTTGTTGGTCTATGAGACAATTAATTTGCTTTCTAAGTGAGAACATTTCAAGTAAATGTGACGCTAACATCCAGAGTGAGGAGCTAGAAGATGAATACAAAGAGAACAGCACATATCATTTCCCATACCCATTGGGATCGGGAATGGTATTTACCCTATGAAAAGCATCATGTTCGTCTAGTTAAGCTCATGGATGAGCTGTTGAATAAGCTGGATCAAGATTCGAATTATCGCAGCTTCTTCTTGGACGGACAAACGATTATTCTTGAAGACTATCTTGCGGTCAGACCGGATCAAAAGGATCGATTAACCAAATTTATTCAAGAGGAACGTATTTTAATTGGGCCCTGGTATATCCTGCAGGATGCCTTTTTGACCAGCGGCGAAGCCAATGTGAGAAATATGCAGATTGGACACCAAGATGTGAAGAACTATGGCCCTGTGTCGAAAATAGGTTATTTTCCTGATACTTTCGGTCTTGTAGGTCAGACACCTCAATTGATGCGGCAGTCTGGGATTACGAATGTGTTTTTCGGCCGTGGTGTTAAGCCTACCGGCTTTAACAATACGGTTTCTGACGGTGGATACGAATCCTCCTTCTCGGAATTGCTTTGGGAAGGACCCGATGGTTCTCAGGTACTCGGTATTTTGTTTGCCAACTGGTATAACAATGGATGGGAAATTCCTGTTGATCGTGAAGTAGCGAACGTTTACTGGGATCAGAAGTTGGCGGATGCGGAGAAATACGCATCGATGGGCGAATTGCTGTATATGAATGGCTGTGACCATCAGCCGATTCAGGTGGATTTGCCTGAAGCGCTTGAAGTTGCGCGCGAGCTCTATCCAGATACAACATTTATTCATTCGAATTTTGTTGATTATTTGGAGGCTGTTCACCATGCCTTGAACCATGAGCTATCCGTTGTAAAAGGTGAGTTGCGCAGCCAACGTACAGACGGTTGGAATACGCTCGTAAACACCGCTTCTGCCCGTATTTACCTGAAGCAAATGAATCAGTTAGGGCAAGCCATGTTGGAAAAAGTGGCTGAACCTTTGGCCGCTTTGGCGCATATCCTTGGAACCGAAGAGAGATACCCGCATCATCTGTTCACTTATGCATGGAAAACACTGATGCAAAACCATCCGCATGACAGCATCTGCGGTTGCTCCGTAGACGAAGTGCACCGAGAAATGGTGACGCGTTTCGAGAAAAGTCGGCATGTCGCGGAAGCGATCGTCGATGAGAGCAAACGAGCCATTGCCGAAATGGTGGATACTTCGGGCTTTGCAGAGATGGGAGAAAATGCCCTTCCCGTTATTGTTATGAATACCTCTGGTTGGGAACGCACCGGTGTCGTAAGTATCGAGCTGGATGCCATGCGTTTGTACTTCCGAGATGGATACACGCCTGAGGAAGCAAGCCAGATCATCAAATTGACGGATCTTACAGGCATGACGCTTGTGGATGAATATGCGAATGTCATTCCATTCACTTTTGAAGATCTTGGACTGCAATTCGGTTACGATCTGCCAGATGACAAGTTCCGCCAGCCCTATATGTGCCGCAAAGTGAAACTTTCCTTTGAAGCGGAAAGTGTTCCAGCATTAGGACTGAAAGCATATGCATGGGTGAAACGTGAAGCGGAAATTGTAGTCTCCTCATTACTAGTGGGAGACCGCAATCTGGAGAATGACGTGCTGAAGATCGAAATCAGCACAAACGGTTCCTTCAACTTGACTGACAAGAGGAACGGCCGTGTCTACCGGGATCTAGGCATCTATGAGGATGCAGGAGATATCGGGAATGAGTACATGTACAAACAGCCAGATGGCGAAACGCCGCGAACTACCAGTGGCATGGAAGCGCACATTCGGGTGTTACAAGATACGCCGTTCCACGCATCCATAGAAATTGTACTCGACTGGGAAGTGCCAGCATCCGCAGACGATCTGCTGGATGAAGAACAGCGGAAATTGAGCTACTTTGGAACTCGAAAAGCACAGCGGTCAGCGCGCATGGTGCCAATGCGGATCCGTACGGTCGTCAGTCTGAGCCACAGTAGTCAAGGGGTAGAGATAGAAGCTACCTTTAATAATCAAGCGAAGGACCATCGCTTACGGATGTTGTTCCCAACGGATTTGAATACGCAAGTTCACCGCGTGGACACGATGTTTGAAATCCCGCAACGAGACAATGAACCGGCTGTAGAGTGGAGTAACCCAAGCAATACACAGCATCAGCAGGCTTTCGTTGATTTATGCGAGGCAGAAGCAGGTCTGGTAGTGGCCAATGTAGGACTGAACGAATACGAAGTTCTGCGTGACGGTCGCAATACGGTTGCCGTAACACTGCTTCGAGCGGTTGGTGAGCTTGGTGACTGGGGCTTGTTTCCGACACCGGAAGCGCAATGTCTTGGCGATAACACTGTCCGTATAGCAATCTTTCCACATAACGGAGATGGCATACATTCGGGTGCCTACGCACAAGCGTATCAGTTCCAAATTCCTTGGACATTATGTCAGACCGACATTCACATTGGCAAGATATCGCATACGTTTGCACCACTTCAGTGGGAAGGCCGTGAGATGGCGTTCTCCTCTATGAAAATAAATGAAGAAACGGATGATCTGCTGCTGCGCTGGTACAACATGAGTGCCCAAAAGGCAAACTTGCAGCTTAGTTCTAATCTTTCATATAACAATTTCTACAAGAGTTCAATTATGGAAGAGCACGGTTCACGTATTGAAGCTGCCGCGAATGAACAGAGGCATGTGTCGGTTGGTTCATGTGAAATTGTGACGATCGGGATTCGGCGGTAATTTATGGATATCGGAGGTTTGATCAGTGAAACAACTAGAGAAGATTTATGTCGTGTTTAAAACTCACGTAGACTTGGGTTTTACTGACTTGGCGAGCAGTGTCGTCACCACATATAAAGAAGATATGATGAACGATGTATTAGCTGTTTGTGAAGAGACGAAGAAGGATGGACCCGATCATCATTATGTGTGGACACTTCCCGCCTGGATGCTGAAAGAATGTTTGGATACGCCAAATATTGAAAAGAAAGAAAGACTGGAGTCACTGATCCGTAACGGTCAATTGCGTTGGCACGGGCTTCCTTTTACAACACATACGGAGTTCTGCGGAACGGAAGAATACATCAGAGGACTATATATTTCCGAAAATCTTCGAGATCAATTTGGGCACACGACCATTAGCGCCAAAATGACGGATGTACCTGGTCACACCTGGATGCTGCCTACACTCTTGAAAAATGCAGGCATTGAATTTTTGCACCTAGGCGTAAATGCATGTTCTGCACCTGTAGATTTACCTCGGTTGTTTCATTGGGAAGGCCCAGATGGCGGCACGGTATTAACCTATTATTCCAAAGGTGAATATGGCACAGACCTGACGCCGCCAGAGGACTGGCCATATCCCATTTGGATCGCGCTGCTGCAAACGCATGATAACATCGGTCCGCAGGATGGGAGTGTCGTACAAGACTTGTTGGCTGAGATTGCGCAAAAGTATCCAGATACCGAGGTGAAAATCGGAACGATGGATGATTTTGCACTTGATTTTATTGCCAGAGATTTTCAGGATATACCTGTGATCCGTAAAGATTTGGCTGATACATGGATTCATGGGATCGGTACTTATCCAGAAGAAGTGTCCCGTGTAAGGAAGCTGCGTTCAGACATTGCAACATTAGAAAGCCTATCAACACTTGAGCAGCTGCAAGGAAAAGGTGACGAGGAGTATAGGAATTCCATCGCAGATGCTTATGAGCACACGCTTCTTTTTGGCGAACATACGTGGGGAATTGATATTAAATCGAATTTGTTGCCAGGCCGCAACAGCCAGCGCGCTTTTTGGAAAGATGATATTGTGAAAGACCGCGACATGTTTCCAGATTCGTATGTAAAGACAGAAGCATCTTGGGCCGAACAGAAAACGTATGTAGAGCAAGCTGAAAAAGCTTTATGTGAGGTTCAGCCTTTTTCTTCGCTGGGTTCGAGTGTCATAGGCGTATATAACCCGCTTGCGTGGAGACGGCAGCATGCGAAGATCACGCTTAATCATCGTAAGCACGGTACTCTTACAGATCGAGAAACGAAGGAAACTTATTTCGTTAATGAAGCTGGTGAGGCGTTTATTGACCAATTGGGGCCGATGAGCTACCGCACTTTTGAGTATGCAGAAAGAAGCTTGGAACCCGTTCATATAAGTGCAATTGCAGTGAAGGACAAGGACCTGGCGATCCTCGAAAACCATGCAATACGTATAGAGGTCAACACACAGACAGGCTGTATTACCAGCTTTTATGACAAGCAGAATGAGAAGGAATGGGCTGTAAACGGAAGGTTCGGTCAATACGAATACGATGTTTACAGTAAAGAAGAGGTTCTGGATTTTGTAAAAACATACAGCTACGATTTAATGGATTGGTATATCAACGATTTCGGTAAACCTGGTTATCCCCGCATCAATCATAAGAGCTACAGCCTGCAAATGACTGACGTTAAGATCTCAAATAGCGAGGGCTGGGGTAGCATTGCAATCTGCTTCATGACACCGAATGAAAGCTTCGAGGAGTTTGGTAATGGTGAAGGTATCACCGTATCGATTCGCTTGGAAGAAAGCCAACCTTTCGCTGATTTGCAAGTAACTGTTCATAATAAAGCAGCTACCGCATTTGCCGAGAGTGGGCATTTCACATTTGCACTGAACGCGGATCATCCGAGTTATCGTTTTCAGAAATTAGGCAGTGTGGTAAATCCACTTGAAGATATTGAGAATGGTGCAAATACGCGTCTTCATTGCGCAAGTCATTGGGTTGATGTGCAAGACGAGCATGTAGGATTGGCGATCATGCCAATGGATACACCTCTGTTTTCAATTGATGAGATGGGTATTTATCAATATTCGAAAACGTACGTACCGCAGCAGCCAATCCTGCACTTTAACTTATTTAACAATCAGTGGGGGACGAACTTCCCGCAATGGATCAGCGGCAATTTCCAATATGCATTCCGCCTTGCACCGCATGCGGGGGATTGGAAGCTAGGTCGGGTACAGCAGATGGCCACAGAGGCATTCATGCCGCTTCAGGTGAGATCAGGTTGGAATCCTACAGGACCCAACCAATATGGATTCCTAAAGGAAGGTGCAGAGGATATTCATATCCTCTCATTCAAGAAATCGGAGCAAGGTGATGCGTATATTCTGCGTTTTCAAAATCTGCTCGACTCAGGCACATCGGTTAAGCTTACATTCACTGAATCTGTTGAAGATGTAATTGAATGCGATCTTGTCGAGCGACACAGGGAAACGAAGGTGGAGTTCTGTCGTGATCATCTCTCCGTGACAATGAATCCTACTGAAATTAAAACGATGAAGATTTGGTTTGCTTAAATGATCGGTGTTATGTCATTTTGTCTATTTGGAAGCTAATTTCTTTAATTACTTTTCTTCGGTATAAGCCTGGGGTAACGCCAGTAAACTTCTTAAATAACTTATGAAAATAAGGTAAACTCTCATAACCGCAATTGTGGGCGATCGTATCAATACCTAAGTCGGTAGTTAAAAGCTGCTCCTTTGCAGTTGAAATTCGCTTGGCATTCACATAGTCGGTGATGTTCATCCCTGTTAATTGTTTAAACACCCTAGATAAATGAGCGGCTGAGACTGAAGTCTGCTTAGCCAAATACGAAAGTCCAACCATTTGGTCAGTGTGAAACTGATCTATGTGTTGAAGTATGTTTAGTAACCAGGAGGGTCCGACATCGGACTCGGCCAATTGATGATGGGATTCTTTTAATATCAAACGATTAATGCTGATCAGAAGGCTATTTAAATGTAGTTGAACTGCGTATCTAAAACCAGCTTCGTGTCGTTCCAATTCATCATGCATTTGTTGGAGTTTTTCTTCGAGATGAGGGCGCATGGCTGCTGGGACAACAAGCTTATAGCTCTTGTATTTTCGTGCTCGCTCAAAAACCTGCATATTCGTAAACGAATCACCTGCTGAATAATGTCCGATCAGTTGCGGATCAAAAAAGACAGCAGTGGCAGTAATAGGAGATTCAGAATCTGGCAATGCCTTATGAATGGTATTGCCAGGAATGATGAAGAGGTCTCCTTCATTCATCTCATAGAGCATTTGGTTTAAGAAAAACGTACCTTTTCCACTATAAACATAAACCAATTCGAAGCGATCATGAAGATGCTCTGGTAGTTCTCGAATTGGTGTCTTTTTGTCCTTAAATACAATGTCAAATGGCAGGAGGTGGTCGTTAATAAAGTTCTTTATAAGCGGTTTTTGCATTTTGCGAGCCTCCCCAGATCAACTCACTTCATTATTTGTCTTATTTATAGAATATCAAAATAGAGTATGTTTTTGCAAAGGTAAAGAATTAACAAACGCCGTAATCCTGCTACAATATTATTAAGCACGTAGTATTTGGATTGTTCGGAAAATCTCATCAAAGGAGCTAGTCATCGATGGACGTCGTTTACCAATTTGAAGAAGTAGCGAGACTTCCCTTGCCCGGGGATAACTGCGCCGTTGCGATTCACCAATTGAACTCTGGTACCGCCATTCAGTATGAAGGCCAAATCCTCACCTTGGATTACACGGTTATGGAAGGCCATCGATTTGCGGTGAAAGCGATCGCTCCTGGCGAAGATTTGCTTTCGTGGCATTTGCCTTTCGGCGTGGCGCTTAAGCCGATTCAGCCCGGCCACTATGTGATCAACGAAACAGTACGGAAAGCACTCAGTGTGCGCCAGTTGACATTCGCGGTGCCGGCGGAGCCCAATTTCGCGGATCAAGTTCCTCCTTATATCCTTGATGAGGAGAACTTCCAGCCGGCTCAGGCATCGCCAGCTTTTACGGATACACGCACTTTCATGGGATATCGCCGCCATAAAGATCGCGGAGTTGGCACCCGGAACTACATCGTACTGCTCGGCACCACCTCGCACACGGGGAGCTACGTGAATGAGCTTGCCACTCGTCTGCAAGGCGAATGGAAGAACGATTCGAATATAGACGGGATTGTTCCCGTCGCTCACACGGAGGGCGGCACAGAGAAGCCGAATAATGTGGACTTGCTGCTGCGGACGCTCGCAGGATTCATGGTCAACCCGAACGTCGGAGCGGTATTGGTTGTCGATTATGGCAATGAATCGGTCACGAACAAGATGGTGGAGGCTTATGCACGTGAGCATAGCTATCCGATCGATGAAGTCCTGCACAAGTTCGTGTCGCTCACAGGAAGCTTCGAAGAGGAGCTGGTTAATGGTAAAGCGTTAGTACGCGAATGGCTATCAACGGTCAACACCATGCAGCGAACGGCTGAATCCATCAGCCACTTGCGAATCGGCTTGCAATGCGGCGGTTCGGACGCATTTTCCGGAGTATCCGCGAATCCGCTGCTCGGCTGGGTTTCGGAACAATTGGTGCGTTACGGCGGTGCGGCTAGTCTAGCCGAAACTGATGAGTTGATTGGCGCGGAGCCCTATGTCCTCTCGAAAGTACGCAACGTGGAAACCGCGCGCAAATTTCTGGAACTTGTGAACCGATTTAAGGAGCGCACGTCCTGGCACGGCACCAGTGCGGAAGGTAACCCGTCAGGTGGCAACATGTATCGCGGCTTGTACAACATCTATCTCAAATCTATAGGCGCCGCTATGAAGAAAGACCCGACAACGCGGATTGATTATGCAACTGAGTACGGGGAGCTCATGAAGTATGGCGGCTACTATTTCATGGATAGCCCTGGCAATGACCTAGAGAGCATCGCCGGACAGGTAGCTGCAGGCTGCAACATGATCTTCTTTACAACCGGAAATGGTTCGATTACCAACTTTCCATATGTGCCTACGGTTAAGGTGGTCACGACAACTCGCCGCTTCCAATTGCTTTCGAACGATATGGATGTGAACGCGGGGCAGTATCTGGAAGGCAAGTCGATGGATGAGCTGGGCCAAGAGGTATTCGAGTTGGCGCTCCAAATTGCCTCTGGTCAGCGAAGCGTAGGCGAGAAGGCGGGCCATGCCCAAGTACAAATTTGGCGCAACTGGCAGCAGAACGATGCGAGTCAGCTGGAGACGCTGCTTCACACTCCTGTACCGACAGGAGATCCGATAGAAATTGAAGATGATGCTATAACGATGGTTAACCCGATCCAATTTTCCTTTACTCGACATCGCAATCGGCAGTCTAGTGACAATATTGGCTTGATTGTGCCGACCAGTCTTTGTGCTGGACAGGTAGCGGGCATGATCACAAGGCGCCTGAACGAGCAAGGAGCAGGGCAGCCTGAGCTCTCGCGTTTTGTCACATTGGCGCACACGGAAGGCTGCGGCACCTCGGGGGGGCCAGCCGAATCGCTGTTTGCCCGCACGATGATCGGCTATATTACGCATCCGATGGTGGAGCATTGTTTGCTGCTGGAGCATGGCTGCGAGAAAACGCATAACGACTACATGCGCCATCAGATGGATGTGATGGGCGTCGATGCGAGCCGTCTTGGTTATGCCAGCATCCAGCTCGACGGCGGAATTGCCAAGGTTAGCGAGAAGGTTGAGGCCTGGTTCGCCGATCGATTGGCTGCGGCCGATACTGCGGAGAAGGTGACGGTCGGTTTGGAAGGGCTGCGCATCGGGATCGTAAGCGTTGGTGACATTAACAAAGATGCCGCCAAGCAGCTAGGACTACTAACCAAGATGATTGTCGGGGCCGGAGGCTTGGTCGTCGTTCCCGAGAACAGCGGATTGCTTGCAGAGGATGCGTTCAATCAGCATCTATTTAGCGCGTCTCAAGTTGGGCCGTCTATCGCCTATGGGGAACACGTCCGCCGAAATGGATTCCATATTATGGAGACTCCAACAAAGCATGGGGTGGAGACGATCACAGGACTCGCCGCCACAGGTGTGGAATTAATAATCACGTTGATCGGTGATCGTCCAATGCAGACGCATCCTTTCGTCCCAATGCTGCAAATGACGTCGGAACAGGCCGTGCTGCATAACCATAAGCAAGATGTCGATTTGGTACTCGAGGGCAACCCGAGCTTATGGGTGGATCATATACTCGAGCGTAGCAAAGAAATTTTGGAACATACTTATGTACCGCGTCTCTATCAGCAAGGTAATATCGATTTTCAAATGACACGGGGTTTATTGGGCGTGTCGTTATAATGCAGACAGTAACAGAAAGCGAGGAACACTCCATGACGAACGCATTATTATCCAAACGACCTCTTGGTAGTACCGGCCACTTCATATCACCGCTATGTATTGGAGCCGCTCCGCTCGGAGATATGCCGGAAACCTTTCAATATAGCACGTCGGAGGAACAAGCATTGGTAACGCTGCGTACCGCTTTCGAAAGCGCGATCAACTTTATAGATACGGCTGCAGCATACGGCGAAGGTGAGAGCGAACGGCGAATTGGCAAGGCTATTCGAGCGAATGGTGGACTTCCCGCTGGTTACGTGTTGGCTACCAAAGCCGACCGCGACTTCAAGACCGGCGACTTCAGCGGCGAACAGATCAAACGTTCCATCGAAGGAAGTCTCGAACGATTAGGACTTGATCGTCTGCAATACGTTTACATCCACGATCCTGAACATACCACCTTCGAAAATGTTATGGGACCCGGCGGACCATTAGAAGTACTTCAAAAGTTTCAAGAGCAAGGAGTAATCGGGCACATCGGCATATCCGGCGGACCGATCGAAATGCTCATTCGTTATGTCGAAACGGGAGCGTTCAGCGCTGTAGAAACCCACAATCGATATACGCTGCTCAATCGAGCTGCCGAACCATTGCTTGATGTCGCTAATCGCATGGGCGTCGCTGTCATTAACGCCGCTCCTTATGGCAGCGGCATATTAGCTAAAGGTCCGGATGCATACGCTCGGTATGCCTATAGCGATGCTTCGCCAATCGTAGTGGAACGAGCGCGTATGTTCGTCAAAGTTTGCCAGGAATACGATGTGCCACTAGCCGCCGCAGCGCTTCAATTTTCGCTTCGCGACCCGCGGATCGCCAGCACGGTCGTCGGCATGAGCAAACCGGAGCGGATAGCCCAGACGTTGGAGCTCGCGAATTACCCGATTGCCCCTGAGCTATGGCCGGCACTTGATGACTTTGGCTATGATACGGAAGATCCCGAAGGGAATTGATTTGCTTCGGGTGATACATTGAATTGGAATAATAATCTCGTCCCTAAGAGAATGTCTTAGGGGCGGGATTTTTTAATTGCTTCAAAAAGATGATTTACACTAGAAATTAAGTTGGCCACTCCAGGATGGTAGTATGATTTTTAGAGTTGTCAGTAGGACGACCTCCTCTAAACGCATCGCAATACAACAACATTAAAACACAATACAGGGCAAAGACATTAAGAATGTAAGCGGCTACAATGGAATCAAAACACAAATGATGACAACACCTATGGGTTCCACATTCAAGTACATGTACAGGGGAGGGGTTATATAGTTGCGAGATTATTTTTAATAGTTTTAATTAGTAAATCCCAAAAGGAGGATTTTATTAAAATGGTAAACAAAAAGAAACCAAGTATGAGCTTTTTACTTATTGTTGCATTATTAATTTCACTTGTTTTTCCTAGTTCAATATTTGCGGCATTTACGCATCAGCCTGTTGAGATTCAAGAACCGGCATCGCCTATCAAGATAACGGTAAACGGCAAAAACTTGAAATCGGATGTACCGCCTAAGTTTATTGACGGTCAAATATGGATATCTGCCGAGTCCATAGCTCATTATCTTTATTCGGTATTTTATGAGTCTATCGACGGCAAAGAATTTGTTTTAAAAAATGATTATTATGAAATGTCAGCTAATTACGGAAGCAACAAAGTAACATTAAAAGATGGCTCAACAGTAACTACCGAAATGCCTTTTAAAGACGGCGTTAGAAGTTGTATCCCCTTGGATACGATCATGTATGCGTTTGAAGCAACTTACACGTGGGATGCCGTGAGCAATACGGCTAATGTTCTATATGATGAAAATCGGCATATTGCCGCTGAAGCGGCTATACCGGTAGCAGGACCAGGTGATATAACAGCCGTGGGAGTTTCGAGAGACGGATATTATAGTATTCCGAGCGACGATCCGAACGCCGAAGTAACGGTATGGCGGAAGTCAGCGGGTCCGGCAAACTATGTAAACGGTAATGTACCGGAACCAAGAAATACCGGATACGCTTGGGTTATACAGCCTAAGCCCGGTTATAATGCGGCAACATGTGTCTTTGAAGGTGGTCTTAATTATTTGGCCGGCGGACAAGGCACTGACGAAATCATTAGAGTGAGAATTCACCACTCAGACGGCAGGCCGGATAAGGAATTTAAAACTACTATTACCACGAAAACCCATGTTGGTTCTGGAACACCCATACCCGATACAGGCAATGATCTGCTGTTAAGAACTACGTTCAATAATATAAGCGTGTATCTCAATTATGATGGATACACTTCCGAAGATACTATTCCATATAAGATTGCGTCAACACCTGCCGCCACCACTATACAGGTTGTCTCTGACCCTGCAAATGAGGTGCATTTCAGAAAAGTAGGAGCTGCGACATGGGAAGATGGCCTTGCAATGGCATGGGATTCGCCTAACAAGCAGTTCAGAGGCTCTATCGTCGGTCTTGAACCCGACACAGAATATGAAGTGCAAGTTAAAGTTCTTAAGGACAATTCAACCTACACTCAAACCATAAGAACATGGAAAGAAGACGTCCCAATTGCCAAAACTATACCTGTAGCAGATATATATGAGCCGGGGAAACCGCTGTCTGTTCAAGGGTTAAGAGGGACAGAAAACGGATATATCCGTATCATTGGAGACGGAAAAACCGTTATCGATGTAACCGATGAATTTTGGTCAGCGGTAGTGATCGCGCAGTCCGAATATGTGATTTTGGAAAATTTGATTATCCGTGGAGGTAAGAGAAGCGGGCTAGCTATTCTCAGTTCAAGTCACCACATCCGAATTATCAATAATGATATTTCCAATTTCGGAAGACCAACAACACAATACTTAGGTCTGCAAAAGATCGTCGCAAATGCTGATCCAAACCTGGCTATTGACTTGCGTACAGGGCAACTTTACACTGCCAACGCCACGCCTGTTAACAATGACTCCGGCATTTTTATAAGCGACGTAAGCAATCTCGTCATTGAAAAAAACTATATTCATGACCCAAAAACAAGTAGTAATGCCTGGAACGGGGGCGGAGGCAGAGATTTTTGGCCTAACTGGAACGAAAAGCATCCGCAAGGTGTCAGCGGCATGTATTCCAGAGGCGGACAAGGCGTCGTTGTTCGATATAACGACATTGTCGGAAGCGACGATCATCGATTTAATGCTGCCATGGAAAATTATGTAAATGGCGATAAAGACGGCGGTATTGGAACAGATTCCGACGTATACGGCAATTATTTGGCGTATGGACAAGCCGACAGCATGGAATTAGAAGGCGCGGATATGAACTTAAGGTTTTATAACAACAAAATAGAAGGGGTCTCTGGCGGCATCGGCATGGATTCGAATTATGTAGGTCCCGTATATGTGTATAGAAATCTTATAGAAAACTTGGGTGACGAATGGGGATTGATTCAAGGAGTAACAAAGTACGGAACAACTCTTAATGAAGCGGTTTCTAAGGGTATAGGTGTTAACTATCTGTTTAACAATACCATCCTTAGTTCAATGGGTCATATAACCCGTAAAGACGCTCAAATCTACAGAGTGTATCAAAGGAATAATATCATGGAATCCATAGATAGTCCGCTTCTTAGTGGCCAAAACGAAATTACGATTAAACATATGTTCAATTATCCGGGAGTGAGTTACGATTATGACTTGTTTAACGGAACCGGGGTAACCCCTAATGTCTACAGTACTACGGGTGGACCTCCTCCTATTGTTGAACCTCATGGGATAACCGGGGCCAAAACCGGAAACCCGGTAACAGCAATAGCTGCTGATAACAGCAAAAAGGCAACTTTTACTAACAGAGATGAAGGTGATTTTAGCCAAACAAGCAGCAGTCTTGGCTTTGATAAGGGAACAACGATTCCTAATTTTGTAACCGCGGCCGACTACACAGGCGCTGCACCTGACATTGGAGCTTTAGAAAGCGGCAAAGATGTGATTATGCCTACCCGACCAACCGCTTTAAGGTCAGGTGGCAGCAAGTATCAGGTTAACATTACAGGGAATGCGACTCAACAAGTCATTATTAAAACAAATGGTATTCCGACTGGAACAAAGTATGATTTGACGAAGAACAGAGATTATGATTGGTTTACCGTTACAAATGCAGAAGGGAAGACCCAAGGTACGATAACTCAAGGTGTCGATTTGGTGCTCACTTTAAAAGGCGACCCCAAGAAAATCGGTAAAAATTTCTTAGGCGGACAATTTGGAACAACAATAACAAAAGGTCTTGCTGACTTTGCTAATTCAAAAGCTAGTGTATTAACAGGTCAACCGGCAAAAGGAAAAGGAGCCTTCCTTGTTAAATTGGTCGATGGTCTTTCTCTGCCGATTTCGGTTTATGTAACGGAAGGTACCTATGATGCGAGCTATAGTCTCACCTATAACTACAATGACGGCATTACATCTGATGAAACTGTGACGGTTCATGCAATCGGAATGTCGCTCGGCGAAACGGTTACCCCACCTCCGACGCCGACAAGAGAAAATTATATCTTTGTAGGTTGGTTCGACGAAACRTTTGCGCACAAGTTTGATTTCAGCAAAGCAGTCGAAGCTGATACCGTTCTTTACGCAAAGTGGTATCCGATGCCGGTTACTACAGCGAATGTGTCACCAGCAGTGCCGGATGGACTAAATGGATGGTATGTACATCCTGTAACGCTAAGCCTAAGCGCTTCCGATAGCATATCGACTGAGTACAGTCTGAATGGAGGAGCTACATGGCAAAGCTATACGTCGCCTATAACGTTCAGTCAAGACGGCGAGTATGCCGTGAGCTTTCGTTCGAGGAATATTTCCGGCAACATAGAAGTGCCAAAGACCAGCAGCTTCAAACTGGACACGATTACTCCGACAATCACCGTCACCGGGTTGGTGTATGGTACGTATAGCGAATCCGTGGATATCACGCCAATCATTGCATTGAGTGATGACCTGTCCGGGTGCGGGGTTGACAATAGCAAAACTATATTGACGTTGGATACTTACGAGGTGCAGCAAGGAACAACGATTCCACTGTATACATTGCCTCTTGGTTTGCATGCGTTGATCGTAACTTCGGGCGATCTGGCGGGGAACGCAGGGAGCCAAACGATATTATTTGAGACAACAACGAACTCCGATTCTTTAAGGGCATTAGTTACGCGCTTTGCGAATGCCGGATGGATCGATAATAAGGGTATCGTGAATAGCTTCCTAAAAAAATTAGACGTGAGCAATTTTGCTGATTTTATTGATGAAGTGAAAGCGCAGAGCGGCAAGCATATTACAAGCCAAGCCGCAAACTATTTGCTACGGGATGCTCAATATTTATTGTCTCAATAGTGATTTATTTCCCATTGTTTTACCACACTGCAGTTAACGCAGTGTTTGCACTTAATTAACAGGTTGAGGCTGTCCCTGAGGTCATGTTTATGGCTTCGGGGACAGGAATGAAGGGCCACGTTATGACGATGTCGTACCGGGTGTTGATATAACAGCCGTGGGAAAATCGAGAGACGGATATTATAGTATTCCGAGCAACGATCAGAACGCCGAAGTAACGGTATGGCGGAAGACAGCGGATCCGGCAAGCTATGTAATACCCACTCAACCGAGAAATACTGGATACGAGGCGGACAAGGTAACGTTATTCGATACAACAACATTGTCGGAAGCGACGATCACCGGTTTAACGCTGGCATTGAAACTTTTGTAAATGGCGATAAAGACGGCGGTCCCATGGACGTATCTTGCAAACGGACAACCAACAATTTGTCCATGTCAAATCCGGATCTCATTTCAATTCTGTCAAGCGCTAGTTTCGAAACTCGCTTCGAGCAATACCTTATGATTCGGGAAAAGCATCCACAGGAGACAAGAGACGAATGGGAGGTAACTGAATGATTAATTGCGGAATGTGCGAATTGGATATAACGCCGCCGATCGGTTCAAGCTTGCCCGGGTATTTCGAAGACCGCAAATCGACAGGCATTCGGGATCCGTTGTATGCCAAAGCGCTTGTGCGATGATCTGTCGGCTATTCGTTTTATGATGGATCATGTGCCTAATCCTCGTTATGAGATTTCAAGCAGTTGTTTATTGACGGCCTCGTTTAAGTTATTTTTTGAATGTTTTTATGCATCAAGTTTGAATGCGTCAAGGGAATATCAAAAAACTAAGAAAAAGAGGGATTAGGAATGACAAAGAGATTTTTTCCAAAAGTGAGGTTCTTGGTGGTGGCGCTTATCGTGTCGCTGCTGGCCTCGTTCATATCACCTGTTGGCAGCCCAATGGCGCCTACAGCGTTCGCGAGTACCATTAGCAACGAAAAGGTTGAGGTGTATGTTAACGGCCTGTTCGTGCGCGTACTTGACAGTAATAAGTACGATGAAAATGGAATCCTTTGGGTAACGTCGGAGGCGATGGCAAACGACTTTCGCGCGGTATCCTACAATTTGCTTGACGGCAGCGGCTTTGCTATGAAAAATGACTACTATGAAATGATAGCCAAGCATGGCGACAGCTTTGTTACCGTTACGTATAACGCTAACGGTGGTGGCGGAAGCATAGGGACTAAAATTAATCTTCCAACAGGCACGCAGGTTTACAGGGAAGGCGATTTAAACTATATACCGCTTGAAACCCTTGTAAAGGTTTATAAAGAGGTATTTGGCGAGGACGCTATAAGCCTGAATATAGAAGCGACTTCCTCGGCGGTAAGAGCTATTGTTACGCTTGACGCTACTCTGTACGATGTAGATAATATCCCGCAAGCCACAACAGATCAAATAAAAACCGACGGCTTATCCAGAGACGGGTGGTATGAAATCCCGCTTGACGACCCGGACGCTAAAGTAACGGTTTGGCGCCGGTCAAATAATCCTGAGCAGTTATTCAGCCCGCAGATGGATACTGTAAACACAGGGTTTGCTTGGGTAATCGTGCCCGAACCGCAATTTGTTAATGAGTTGTCTATATTCTTCCCCGGACAGGCGGGTTTTGTAGGTAGCGTGGGGCATATTAACGAGAATGAGACTCAGCTGCTTAGGGTACGGATTGAGCCTACCGATAGCAGCGCCCCGTACGAATTCCAAACTACCGTTACAACTAAGGCGGGGCGGTTTGGGTTCGGCTCAGACGTATATAACGAAAAATTCTTTAGAAAATTTGTTCCTTATACCAATAATGAACTGATGTTGAGAGCCACGTTTGAAAATATCAGCGTGTACTTTGACTATGATTATCCGGCCAACGAACGGTTTGGTTGGAAACCCACCGCAAGTTGGGTACCATCGGTAACGGCTTCTATCCCCTTTAACACAGATCATACCCTGGAGTACAGAAAACAGGGCGAAAACAATTGGAAAAAAGCTATGAACATGATGTATGACGACCGTTACAATAACTTCAGGGGTTCTATTGTGGGGGTTGAACCGGGCACCACATATGAAGTAAGGCTAACGATTGAAAGTAAAAGCATTGTAAAAGAAGCTTCAATCACAACTTTGAGTGAGGAAATCACTTATTCTTCTACTGAATATGACGTAAGCGACTTCTACACTCCCGAGATGGCGGAGGCAGGCAAACCATTATCGCTTCAGGGCTTGAAAGGTACCGCCGACGCATGGATTAAAATAACTAACAAATACGGAATCGTGATTAACGCCACCGACGAGTTCTGGGATGCGGTCGTCCTGGGCAACTCTGAGTATGTTGAGCTTAACGGCCTGATTGTAAGGGGCGGCTTGCGCAACGGTATAACCGTTCACAGCTCGGCAAAACATATTCGCATTGTGAATTGCGATGTCTCAGGCTTCGGCAGGTACGGCACGCATTATCTGGGCAATATGCTTCCTGGGGCGGACGCCGGCGGAAGGACTCTAGTGGACAGGCGCACGGGCTGGTTCTATGATGCTCACGTACGGCCTATCGCCTCCGATGCCGGTATCCGCATCAGCGATGTAGATTATATCCTTGTTGAGAAAAACTATATTCATGACCCGAAAGGCTCAGCCACAGGCTGGGGCAGCAACTCCGGCGTTAATGGATGGAGCGAGCGACATCCGCTTGGCGTGGACGGTCTCTATTTGAGGGGCGGCGAAGGCGTTGTTATTCGCTATAATGACATTGTAGCGGGCAACGAAAAATACTGGAGCTATGGCCTTTCAACCTATAACAACTCCGCTTATGACGGAGGGATGGGCTGGGACTCCGACCTTTACGGGAACTATGTTTTAGGCGCGAACGCGGATGGGCTTGAGGTTGACGGCGGCTCCATGAACGTTAGGGTTTACGGCAATAAGATAGAAGCCGCAAGCCAGCCGATAAGCCTTGACGCAAGTACGCTAGGCCCTATATACGTGTTCAGGAACCTTATTACCAATCAGGGGGATCAGCTTGAATATACCGTTGGCGGCTTAAAGCATGGCACAGCCGATGCAAACCCCTCGCACACCGCGCACTGGTATCACTACCGCGGCCTGGATCATGTATTCAACAATACAATAATACTCCCCGAAGGCGCTGTTGGCGCGCGCGGTGGCATAGCGAATACTAGCGGGCCATTCAACAGGTCATTTTACAGAAATAACATAATTGAACTAGCCAGCCCTAATCTGGTGGGCATGGCCCAAGTGTACGATGTACCCGGCTCCAGCTTCGACTATGATATTTCTAACGGAGCGATACAGCTTAACACATATGTCGGCGAGCCTAGAGAAGAACACGGATTTACAGCGCTTACTGGTTATGACGGCGAAACGGCCAAGGCTACGTTTGTAAACCCCGAGAGGGGCGACTACCGCCTTATGGCCGATAGCATTGGTGTAGACGACGGCTGGGTGATTCCCAACTTCAGCAAAGGCTATAAGGGCGAGGCGCCCGACATAGGCGCTTTAGAGTATGACGTAAACGGCCATATGGATCTGATGCCATACAGGCCCATCGATTACTTGAACGCAGATGGTTATGAGCTTAAGCTTGATGGGAACCAGACGAAAACCATTGAGATTTTCGTAGGCGACTCAGTGCCCAGTGGTATGGGTTATACCCTGCTCAAGAACAATGAAGCTGAGTTCTTCACCGTTAAAAACGCGTCGGGCAATACATCCGGCACTTTAACGGCCGGCGTGCTTACCCTTACAATAACCAGCGACATTACCAAGATCAAAGAAGATTTTAGGGGCTGGCAATATCCCATTGGTAAAGGCGCCTTCATCATTAAGCTTGACGATGGCAACTCTGTCCCGGTCTCGGTTTATGTGAAAAACACCACGGAAGTGGCCGTAAAGCAAATCGTGTTGAGTGTTGACACTACTACGATTTTCGCTGGAGACAACAAGCAGCTTATCGCCGATGTATTACCCGGCAATGCCACTGATAAGAACATTGTTTGGACATCGAGCGACTCGGATATAGCTTCAGTAGACCAAAACGGGCTTGTAACCGCATATTCAGAGGGGAAGGCGACTATTACAGCGACGATTGGCAGCATTAGCGCCACTTGTGAGGTTACTGTAAAAGCTAAAGAGGGCGAATTGATTGAAATCCGCCAGGCGGACCCGATACCAGGAACAGGCGCGGCCAGTGCTGTTTGGATATCTTGGTTTGTTCTCGGGGATCACGCTACTCCCTCTTCCGGTAAAGTCTATGATTCCAATGGCAATCTGGTTGTGCCCACTCTAACAGATTTCAGGGCTCCGGATGCCAACAACCCAAGGGGCTTCTACCGCTGGCAATCGAAGGGCAAAATAAACGAAGGGGTATATACAGTTGTAATCACAGCGGAATACGGCAGCACGTTTGAAACCTATACCGCTACACTCACTGTGAAGAAGGAAGGAAATTTTTATATAAGTTCTGTCCTCTCCAATGAAAAATGGGTAGGTCCGCTTGTCCTTACATTGGATCAGCAAAGCAGATCCATAACTCTAGCGACTTATTCGATTACGGGCACCGTGAATAGGGCGGCGACGGTAAAAGTAAACGGGACTTCAGTTTCAGTTGGTTCAGATTTGAGATTTACCGCCACCCTGCAGCTTGGGCAAGGCAATAATAAGATCACCGTTGAATCGATCGATTCGGCAGGAATTTCAGCGGAGCCGGCCTCCATCGTGCTGTTCGTCGATTCCATTGCACCGGTCGATGCTGTGTTATCAGCTGACGTTACAGCACCAACCAATATGGACGTGAACGTAACGATCAGCTATCCGGACGATGCGACACTGAAAGAGTACAAGGTAKGCGAAAACGGCGCATGGATGGCATACGACGCTCCAGTGGCTATCTCCGAGAACAACACTGTGTATGCAAGAGGAACGGATGCAGTCGGTAATGTATCGAATGTTACCAATTATCTCGTAAGCAATATTGATAAATCTGCTCTGACTGCAATGGTAACATACAGCCAAATTACTTCTACATCAGACAAAGTGGTTGCAACCATTACACCGAATAGACCAGTAACCATCACGAATAACGGTGGCTCAAACAGCTATTCCTTCTACTTCAATGGGAGCTTTACTTTCGATTTTGTCGATATTTACGGGACAAAGGGTACAGCTACGGCGACTGTGAACAATATTGTATCCAAAAGTAAAGCTAAGCCGGGCACAGCTGTCCTTTCCGATGACAATGGGTATGATACTGGCCTTAAGGATGGTAATTTTAATATTCTGATGAATATGTGGTACGGAGAAAACGGCAAGATTTATAAGCTATATGAAAATGATGTGTTAATCGATACCAAGATTCTTTCAGATAACACGCCGTATGCCCAATCAACCGTTACTTCAATTACTT
>NZ_JBFUHL010000067.1:0-21702 GCF_056402415.1 Paenibacillus sp. P4_A9 | reverse complement strand
TTGTAGCTCAGTCGGTAGAGCAGAGGACTGAAAATCCTCGTGTCGGCGGTTCGATTCCGTCCAAAGCCACCATTTCTTAATTAAATATGCCGTTGTAGCTCAACTGGTAGAGCAACTGACTTGTAATCAGTAGGTTGGGGGTTCAAGTCCTCTCGACGGCACCATTATTCTCAAGTGTTTTAGTATTGTGGCGGTCGTGGCGAAGGGGTTAACGCACCGGTTTGTGGATCCGGCATTCGCGGGTTCAAGTCCCGTCGTCCGCCCATTAATTCACAGTGAAGTCAGCTTCGGCTAGCAACTTCATCATTTGCCTGATTTACAGCATGCGCGTATGGCGGAATTGGCAGACGCACTAGACTTAGGATCTAGCGGGCGACCGTGGGGGTTCAAGTCCCTCTACGCGCATCACATGCCGGCGTGGCGGAATGGCAGACGCGCTCGACTCAAAATCGAGTTCTAACGAGTGGAGGTTCGAGTCCTCTCGCCGGTATCAAAAGCATGAAACACGGAAAGCCTTACATTGTAAGGCTTTTTTGTTGTTCATATAAAGTTGTGAAATTGCGTCATCTACTTATTTGTTTTTGTGCGCCAATTGTTGAATCACTTGATCGACCTTCGCAATATGCTGCGACATTCTCTCTGCTGCAAGCTGCTCATTCTTAGCATCAATCGCCTCAACTATGTCGCGATGCTCTTGCAGAAGCTGTTCAGCAGAAGCACGCTCAGCGAAAAACCACAATCGACGTGAAGCTTTCATGCTCATCTGCAGCCGCTCGGTTAAGGATTCCATCATCCCGATAAAAAGGCTGTTTTGGGAAGCCTTAGCGATCTCCATATGAAAGCGAATGTCGGCTTGTTCACTTGCTTCCTCATTGCCGAGTGAGTGCTCCATGTCATGTAGGATTTCTCTCAGAACCGCCAAATGCTGCTCAGTACGACGGCTTGCAGCCAAGGTTGCACAGCCAACCTCAATGAATCTACGCACTTCTTGCACTTCCTGAAGCGAATCGCTATGGTCAAATAAGCCAGTTGTCTCCGTCGGCAAGGGGTTAACTACATAAGTACCCCCACCATGTCGAATATCGACCCAACCCATGGCTTTGAGTCCGCTGAGGGCTTCCCTAATGGTAGATCGCCCGACTTGAAAGCTTGTCGCAAGATCAACAACCGTCGGCAACTTAGAACCTGGCGCATAAGTTCCACCCTCAATTTGAGCTTTGATATGTTGAAGCACGATTTCCGAGCCTTTTTGTGGACGGATTTGCTGAAAAACCATCGGTATCCCCCTGAAATCTTAGATAAAGTTCTATACATCTATTACATCATAAGCTAAAATAGAATAAAAGTCATCTGATCACATGATCAATTATGCATGTGTAATGAACCATGAGGTAATGTAGCATAGTAAGTTAGTGTTCAAAGGGAGGATTCGATATGCTCGACAAACTAGTAAGACAACAACTTCAGACCATTGTAGGCGATGGCTTCTATAAAGATGATATGGAATCATTAGTTACCCATTCCTATGACGGGACACCGATGCTCCAGTCTTTGCCTGACGGCGTGATTTATCCACGAGATACTGAACAAGTGTCTGCGATCATGAAGGTACTGAATGAGCACCGAATTCCCCTCGTCAGCAGGGGTTCAGGTACGAATTTGTGCGGAGGCACTGTACCTGTGCATGGAGGGATCGTAATGGTCATGCATCGCATGAACGCGATCCTAGATATCGATTTGCAGAACCTGACAGCCACCGTGCAACCGGGGATCATTACTAAGCAATTCATCGAGCATATCGAGGGATTGGGTTTATTTTATCCACCGGATCCAAGTTCGATGGCGATTTCAACGATTGGCGGCAATATCGCGGAGTGCTCGGGCGGACTACGCGGTTTGAAGTATGGCACTACTAGAGACTATGTGATTGGACTTGAATGTGTCCTAGCCTCAGGCGAAATCATGCGCACCGGCGGCAAGCTCATGAAGGACGTAGCAGGCTATGATTTGACAAAGCTGCTAGTCGGCTCCGAGGGCACGCTTGCAGTTATCACCGAAGCAACACTCAAGCTCATTCCGCCTMCGAAGGCGAAGAAAACGATGCTTGCGATGTACAAGGATTTATACGGCGCGGCGCGCACCGTTTCCAAAATCATCGAAAATCGCATCATTCCAGCAACCCTGGAATTTATGGATAACCCAACAATTCGTGTTGTGGATGATTTTGCTAAGCTAGGACTGCCGCTAGATATGGCTGCCATTTTACTCATTGAACAAGATGGTGAGCCAGAAATGGTTGAACGTGACATCGCTCGAATCTCAGAGATTTGTAGAGAAGAGCAGGCAGATGAAGTCAGCATTGCAAGTACACAAGAGGAAGCGCTAAAGCTACTAACAGCAAGACGCAGTGCGTTTACCGCTCTTGCTCGCTTACGTCCGACGACGATATTAGAGGATGCAACGGTGCCTCGCTCCAAAATTGCGGAAATGGTACTGGAAATTAATCGAATTGCCACCAAGCATGAGGTTCAAATTTGTACCTTCGGGCATGCAGGAGACGGCAATTTACATCCTACAGCAACTACAGATGCAAGAGATCATGATGAGGTTCACCGTGTGGAAGCGGCATTTGAAGAGATTTTCGAAGCTGCGATTCGCTTAGGTGGAACAATTACTGGCGAACATGGTGTCGGGTTAGTGAAAGCGCCATTCCTAGAATGGAAAGTGGGAAGTAGCGGGATCGCGATGATGAAAGGGATTAAGGATGCGTTCGATCCGAACCATATTCTTAATCCGGGCAAAATGTTTGCAAAAGAATCCAGACGCAGGGTGGTGATTGATCGTGTCTAAGAGCCAAGGAGCAACACTTCAGGAAACTTTAATGCAGAAACTGGACTACGACCAATTAACCAATTGCATGCGGTGTGGATTCTGCTTACCAGCATGTCCGACTTTCAAAGAAACGGGGATCGAGGCTGAGTCACCGAGAGGACGTATCTCTTTGATGAAAGCCGCTGTGGATGGCCTAATGGAGCCAGGGATACGTTTCGAAGATCAGATGAACCACTGCTTGGGTTGCCGCGCATGTGAGCCTGCCTGCCCAGCAGATGTGAAATATGGTCAATTAATTGAACAGGCGCGCGATGCGATTGAAGTGCATACGACCCAACATAGATGGTGGGTAAAGGGTGTGCGCAAGCTTGTATTCAAAGAGCTATTCCCATCCCAACGGAGGATGCAACTGCTCGGGACAGGGCTTCATTTTTATAAAATGTCAGGTATCCAGAAGCTAGTTAGAAGTTCCGGTGTAGTCGGTCTGTTCTCGAAGCATATGGCTGCTATGGAGAAAATACTTCCGGACGCTTCAGGTAAAGGGATTGTTGAGCGGCTTGGTACTTTTATTCCGGCAATAGGCAAAAAGCTTGGTACTGTGGGGATGTTCCGCGGATGTTTGATGGATGTGTTATTCACTGAAACCAACATGAATACGGTGAAGCTTTTGAGCGAAGCTGGTTTCGATGTCGTTATCCCTGAGTCACAGAACTGCTGTGGCGCTCTCCATGCACATAGCGGTGAAAGTGATCAAGCGAAGCAATTGGCTAAAAGCAATATCAGATCTTTCCAAGAGGCGGGTGTCGATTACATTGTCTCGAATGCAGGTGGCTGTGGAGCCATCCTTGTGGAGTATGATCATTTGCTTCATGACGAAGAGGAATGGAAGGATTCATCAGCTTGGTTTGCGAAGCGAGTAAAGGACATCAGTACGATACTCGTAGAGAAGGGACGCCCTCTCAAATTTGCTGAAACAAAGACTAACCAAGCTCCAACGCGAGTTACGTATCAGGAATCCTGCCATCTTCGTAACGTGATGAAGGGCAGCCAACCAACCAAGCAACTGCTGCAAAGGGTTAGTAACACCGCCTATATCGAAATGAAGGATTCAGGCTCATGCTGTGGTTCAGCGGGAATTTACAACATGACCCAGCCTGATATGGCGAATCAAATCCTTGAGCATAAAATGGAAAATGTAAATGCGACTGCCGCCGCTTATATCGTCACTAGCAATCCTGGCTGCTTACTGCAGATGAAGCTAGGGGTGGATAAGCATGGGCAAACCGGCCATATGGAAGCCGTGCATATCGCTGACTTTTTATATGACCGACTTGTGAAGCAAGAGGCATAAGAGGCGTAAAGCCCGTCATAAAGAACCGAATGCCTTCCTAGCAGCCGCGGGCGTCATGCCAATCACTCTTTTGAACATCGCGTGGAAATGAGGTAAGCTTTCAAATCCGCACAAGTCTGCGACTGTACTAACACTAGCATCACTTTCGTGAAGGAGCTGCTTCGCACGGATAATGCGTTTAGTCATGAGATAAGTAGTGATATTCATGCCGATCAACTGCTTAAAGACCCTGCTGAAATGAGCAGGCGTAACGGAGGCTTGTTTCGATAAGGTTTGGAGTCCGATATCTTCACAGAAATGCTGATCTATATAGAGTAGGATCTCCCTCATCCATAAAGGGCCAACAAGTGAATCTACCGTTGGAGATTTTACGTCAGCACCTACTTCACGTTGGATATACAGCAGTAACTGAAGCAACTGCAGGAAGATGGCTTGGCGATGACCTAAGCTAGGATGTATAAGCTCGTGGTGCATGGACTCTAGGAACAGCTCCAGTTGCTGACTTTGGGGTAATCGCGTTTCCAATTTGTAACTACGAAGTGCCGCGGCTTGCTCGAAGCTATGCAAATAAGAGAAATCGTCGCCTAATGGAGGCGTCTGGACCATGCCAGGAGAAAAATAAATCGCAGTGGACGTCACGGGTGAGTCTTTATCGGGAGTTGCCCGATGAATCGTGCTGCCAGGTATGAGGAACAGGTCGCCTTGTTTCATGTCATAGAAGGTGTGATCGATAAAGAAAGTGCCGCTCCCGCGGTACACATACACAATTTCATACCACTCGTGGAAATGCTCTGGAAGCTCGCTTTGCGAGCTTTTTGTGTTTTTATAGGCAAATGAAAAAGGGAAGGCCTCCTGATTATCGAAAACTTTACGGATAGGATCCACATCAGTCACTCCTTCTGCTTCAGGTTAATACAATAATATCAAAAAACCGTATAGTTATGCTAGATATCGATATTTCATATCGATAAATAGATGATAAAATAAAAGAAAGCGATATCAAATTAGTTAAAGGGAAGAGGAGAATCGCTATGCGCATCGATGCACATCAGCATTATTGGAAGATCGACCGAGGAGACTATGGGTGGATTACGCCAGAGCTTCCTGTGTTGTTTCGTGATTTTTTACCGAATGATCTGCTTCCACATCTTCAGAAGTCTAATTTGGATAAAACCATTGTGGTTCAAGCTGCCCCAACACTAGAAGAAACGGATTATTTACTTGCTTTGAGTGAGTCCGCTGATACGATTGCCGGTGTTGTGGGTTGGCTTGATTTAGACGATCCTGATTATCTTGTTCATTATAAAAAGTGCAGACAGCATCCTAACTATGTAGGCTTCAGGGTCATGATTCAAGAGATGCCTGATGCTAGGGCTATACTTAAACCTAATTTTGTTGAAGCCCTGCGATACTTTGCTGCGGAAGACGTACCCATTGATCTGCTAGTAGTCGCTCATCAGTTAGAACCCGTCATCGAGCTATTGGAGCTCGTGCCAGGTTTACGCACGGTGATTGATCATATTGCGAAGCCGTCGATTGCAAAAGGTATAATTGAACCTTGGAAAAGTCAGATGTCGGCGATCGCTAAGCATCCCAACATCTATTGTAAGGTTTCAGGCATGGTGACCGAAGCCAATCATTCGGATTGGAAGCTAGAAGATTTTGCTGCCTATGTCGAGCATATATTGGAGGTTTTCGGGACTGAACGTGTGATGTTCGGTAGCGATTGGCCGGTCTGTTTGCTCGCTGCTGAGTACGAGGACGTTGTAGGTGTCGTAATGCAATCCTTACCAGATAGCTGGTCGGAAGAAGATAAGGCTCGCTTATTCGGTCTGAACGCAAAGGAGTTTTATAAATTATGAAATATCGCAAATTGGGCAAAACCGGTCTCGATATTTCCGTCCTGAGCTTTGGAGCGTCTTCCCTTGGATCTCGAAAAGACGTATGTATAAGAATGCTTTAGTACGGGAGGGTGGCAATCATGAAAGCGATCGTCTGTGAACAAGTCGAGCTGTTGAAATATGTAGAGGTAGAGGAGCCCACTGCAAGTGAGGGTGAAGCAATCGTACGCATCCAGCGAATTGGCATATGCGGGACAGATTTACATGCTTTTAAAGGGAATCAGCCATTCTTCAGCTATCCGCGTATTCTGGGTCACGAGCTGGCAGGATATGTGGAGGAACTTGGTGCTGGAGTTACTGGGTTAGCCATCGGTGATCTCGTCAGCGTTATTCCTTATATGCACTGCGGTCACTGTATTGCATGCCGCGATGGTAAAACGAATTGCTGCACAGATATGTCGGTGCTCGGTGTACATATCGATGGGGGCATGAGAGAGCGTGTTTCGATTCCCATCAGTCATTTGATTAAAGCGGACGGACTAACGCTAGACCAAGCTGCGATGCTGGAGCCGCTTAGCATCGGCGCTCATGCGGTGCGAAGATCCGAGCTGCGTGCCGGGGAAACTGCGTTAGTGATCGGAGCAGGTCCGATTGGGCTTGGGGTTATGATTTTAGCGAAGCAGCGCGGCGCTAACGTGATTGCGATGGATATCAATGATGAGCGATTAGCGTTTTGCCAGGATTGGGCGGGCGTGAATCATACCGTGAATGCGCTCCAAGCTCCGAAGGAGAAGCTAGCCGAGCTAACGAACGGCGAATTTCCGACCGTCGTCTTCGATGCAACAGGGAATGCCAAGTCGATGACTGACTCTTTCGGACTAGTCGCCAATGGTGGCAAGCTAGTCTACGTCGGGCTGGTGAAGGCCGATATTGCCTTTCATGATCCCGATTTTCATAAGAGGGAACTTACTCTAATGGGTAGCCGTAACGCGACTGTGGAGGATTTTGATACGGTGCGCAGCGCATTTATGGCTGGTGGCATCGATATCAAGCGTTATATCACGCATCGTTCCTCCTTCGAGGATATGGTGGATCAATTCGAAAGCTGGCTGAAGCCGGAGTCTCAGGTTATAAAAGCGATGGTATGTTTGTAAAAGGGGGACACACTCAGTGGGAAGCTGAGTGTGTTTTTCGGTATTGTGGAGCTTTTACACCTCAATCCACAGACTCTCCCTTAACTCAGTTCTTCCGGATTCTCCAACTCAGCAACAAATGCAGCGGCAGCAGTCGAGAGCGGCATGTTCTTCAATGTGATAATTCCTATCTTGGTTGACGGTATCGTTGCCTCAAGATTGACCTCAAATAAGCTGCCCTCCGCTAATTCCCTTGCTACAAACTCTTTCGTTACAAATGAAACGCCGAAGCCGATTTTCGCGAATTCAATCAGTAAATCCACACTGCCAAGCTCAATCTCTGGCTCCAGCAGCAAACCATTGTTGCTGAATAGACGGGTGACGAACTTACGTGATGAGCTATTGCTGGAAAATAAGATAATTGGATAAGTCAGCAGCTCTGAGAGCGTAACTTTGTGGGCAGACAGCTCTCGATACTTGGGCCCCGTCACAAAGCAGTCCTGAATGGTGATGCCCTCACGCACCTGAAGCTGATCATCATGAATGGGCATTCTCACAATGCCGATGTCGATTTTGCCTTCTTTTAAATTTTTTACAATCTCGGGTGTGGTCCCATGAACCAAATTAATTTGGATATGCGGGTATTGGACATGGAACGATTCCAGAAAAGGAAGCAAATAGTGCTTACACAAGGAATCACTGCCACCAATTTTGATTTCTCCGCTAGAGAAATTACGAAGATCATTCAGCTTTTCCTCAGCAAGGGAAATGAAATTGTAGGCTTGTTCAATATAGGAGTAAAGGATTGCGCCTTCTTTAGTGAGATCAACGCCCTTGGATGTTCGAGCAAACAAAGGAAGCCCAAGGCATTCCTCCAATAATTTAATGGAATGAGAGACACTGGGCTGGGTAATATACAGCTCTTTTGCCGCTTTGGAGAGGCTGCCGGATTTCGCTGTTAAATAAAATACTTTATACAACTCGAAATTAACCATATAGACACCTTCTATAGCAAGTATCGAAACTATCAATTATTTGAATGTTCCATCTCATCTTATAATAAAGAGATAAGGCACGAAATACAACCATATTGGATGGAGGCGTATCTCATTGAATGGAACAGCGGTAGGTATTGAAGAATTAAGCATTAATGCGATTAGAACGCTTACAATTGATGCTGTCGAGAAAGCGGCTATGGGTCACCCTGGCATGCCGATGGGCGCAGCACCGATGGCGTATGCGCTGTGGACACGTTATTTGAAACACAATCCCGTAAGCCCTAAGTGGGCCGATCGTGATCGTTTTGTCCTGTCCGCAGGACACGGCTCCATGCTGCTTTACAGCTTATTGCACCTTAGTGGGTATGATGTAACCTTGGACGATATCAAGGAATTCCGCCAATGGGGAAGCCGTACACCAGGACATCCTGAATATGGTCATACTGCTGGCGTAGAAGCAACGACGGGTCCGCTTGGCCAAGGTGTTGCAATGGCAGTCGGGATGGCGATGGCAGAAGCGCATCAAGCTTCCGTTTATAACAAACCCAGTTTCCCAGTAGTTGATCATTTCACATATGCGATTTGTGGAGATGGCGATTTGATGGAAGGAGTTTCATCTGAAGCGGCCTCCCTCGCTGGTCATCTTAAATTAGGTAAGCTCGTAGTTCTGTATGATTCGAATGATATCTCTCTCGACGGTGACTTGAACATGTCGTTTTCCGAGAACGTCAAGATGCGTTTCGAGTCGTACGGTTGGCAGTACCTTCGCGTGGAAGAGCAGAACAATGTTGATGCGATCTCTGCGGCGATCGCAGAGGGCAAGGCCGATCTCAATCGCCCGACGCTGATTGAGATCAAAACAACAATCGGCTTCGGCTCGCCGAACAAAGCCGGCAAGGGCGGCCACGGCGGCACGCACGGCTCGCCGCTTGGCAAAGACGAGCTGCTTCTGACGAAGCAAGCTCTAGGCTGGCCCCTCGAGCCGGACTTCTACGTCCCGGCTGAGGTTTACACCCACTTCGCCCACCACAAGCAGGTGGGAGCTCAATCTCAAGCGGACTGGGAGCAGCTGTGGAACAGCTACCAGGCAGCCTACCCCGAGCTCGCGAAGCAATTCGAGCTCGCGAACAGCGGCGACCTTCCGGAGGATTGGAATGCCGATGTGCCGCGCTACACCCCAGAAAGCGGCGCCATCTCGACGCGCACCGCATCTGGCAAAGTGATTAACGGCTTGGCGAAGCGGGTGCCGCAACTGGTTGGCGGCTCTGCCGACCTAGCGAGCTCCAACTTCACCATGATCAGCGATGCTGCGGCTTTCAGCGCAGCAGACTACAGCGGACGCAACTTCTGGTTCGGCGTCCGCGAATTCGCCATGGGCGCAGCACTGAACGGCATGCTGCTTCACGGCGGACTGCGCGCTTTCGGCGGCACGTTCCTCGTGTTCAGCGATTACCTTCGCGGGGCGATTCGCCTATCCGCGCTCATGAAGATCCCAGTTGCGTATGTCTTCACGCATGACAGCATTGCTGTCGGCGAAGATGGCCCGACGCATCAACCGATTGAACAGATCCCATCCTTGCGGATGATTCCGGATCTGACATTGTTCCGTCCTGCAGATGCGAATGAAACAGCAGCTGCTTGGGAGTATGTCCTTCAAGCGAAGGAAGGCCCGTTCGTATTCGCGCTTTCCCGTCAGAACTTGCCGGTACTTCCGGGTACGGATAAGCTTGCTTTTGCTCATATTCATCAAGGGGCTTACGTCCTATCTGATGTTGCTGAGGGCGAGACTGCTGCGATTCAATTGATCGCTACGGGCTCAGAAGTGAGCTTAGCTCTTGACGTGAAGAAGCAGTTGGCGCAAGATGGAATAGGAGCTCGTGTTATTTCCATGCCAAGCCGTGAATTGTTCGAGCAGCAGCCAGAAGAGGTACGGAATGCGATTCTTTTGCCTCACGTGAGTAAAAATGTTGTGATGGAAATGGCATATCCGGCTGGATGGGAAGAAATTACGGGACAAGACGGCTTCGTTGTCGGCATCCGCAAGTTCGGAGCATCAGCGAAAGCAGATCGCGTCATTCGTGAATATGGCTTTACCGCAGAAGCAATCGTTCAACAAATCAGTCAGAAGTATTTCCAATAAGCGCCCATAGCGGGAGAAAAGGTAGGGGTACAGGATGAAATTGTTTATCGACACAGCCAATGTAGAGGAAATTCGTAAAGCGCACGCGTTAGGTGTAGTAGCAGGGGTAACGACCAATCCATCCTTGATTGCCAAAGAAGGTAGAGACTTCTTCGAAACAGTAAAAGAAATCATCTCTATCGTTGGCGATGTACCGATCAGTGCTGAGGTTGTTTCCTTGAAGGCTGATGAAATGGTTGAGCAAGGTAAGAAGCTTGCAGCATTAAGCCCTAATGTCGTTATTAAGCTTCCTATGACATTGGATGGCCTTCAAGCGACAAGCGTGTTCAGATCTCTTGGTATTCCAACGAATGTCACGTTGATTTTCAGCTCGACACAGGCATTGCTTGCTGCTCGTGCAGGTGCAACGTATGTATCTCCGTTCATCGGGCGTTTGGATGATATCAACCAAGTCGGTATGAACCTCATTAAAGAGATCAGCCAAATTTTCCAAGTACATGGTATTAAATCCGAAATTATTTCTGCCAGCGTTCGTCACTCTGCTCACGTCATTGAAGCAGCGCTTGCAGGATCACATATTGCGACAGTCCCTTACAAAGTGATAGAATCGATGAGCAAACACCCGCTGACAGATGCGGGCATCGAGAAGTTCCTTGCCGATTGGGAAGGCGCAAAACAAGAAAAGTTTTAAGACATGGAAGACTCGCCTATGTGGCGGGTCTTTTTAAAAGGAGCCAATGACGATGATTATCAGCCACGTGAAGCATTTTGAGCAAGAACGGCATCTTTGGCCAGAGGCGGTAGCGCGAGGAATCGACTACATTTTGAATCGTAAGCTGGGAGAGGCGGAAGTAGGACGGTATGATTTGGAAGGCGATAATGGTCACTTGATGTATGCCAATGTGCAAGAGTCGGTGACACGTCCAAGGGAAGAACAGTTGCCTGAGTCTCATATCGTGTATACGGATATTCAGTTTCTGGTAAGCGGTGAGGAACGTTTATGTTTCTATAAGCTGAATGATGAGGCTGTCATTGTGGATAACAAATTTGAGACACACGATATCGCTTTCTATGAATCAGTCCATACGCAGCCTGAAACGGATATTTTGCTTAAGCCAGGCATGTTTGCCGTGTGCTTCCCGTCCGATATTCATCGGCCTAATTGCCTCATAACCGAATCAACGACGAATAAGAAGATTGTGATTAAAATCCATAAGGATTTGTTGCATCTTTAAGAAAAAAGTCTGCTCAAGCCAACTTTCTTGGCTAGGCAGACTTTTTTTTAGGCTCTTGCTTAGGCTTTTTACTCAAGCTTTACTTGCCATCATATTAGCTCCGTCGGATCCAGCGATCGAATAAGAACGGACCGAATGGAATAAAGGCCGCAATGAAAGCCGCGAGTACTTGTCCAAAGGACCAACGATGTAGAAGTGTGACCCAAGCAAACGATAGCAGATAGAGCGAAAATAGAAAACCGTGAGCAATCCCAACGACAAAAACAGCTTGTGGCATATCGAAAGCATATTTAAGTGGCATGGCGATACCGAGCAGAATGAGAAAAGATGAACCCTCCGCCCAACCGACATAGCGCAAGACTTGTAAAGAACGTTTTAGCAAAGTAAGCAACTCCTTTTATCAATGAAAGTAAACTCATCTTAGGATAGCAATATGAATGCAGTATGAACAACCGATGTCAATTGGACACAATCTAGTTTTTTTAGTACGATAGGCAATAGAACGTATTCTTACTTTCATAGACTCATTTGAGCGTTATATATAGGTAGGGGGAAAGCAGATGCTTCGTCTTGGCGAGAAAATTATCTTCATTGCTGATCGTTTAGAACAGAATCTGCCTATCGGCGGATATGGCTATTTAATTGCTTATGACCGAAACAACGATAACATTTTCGACTATGTCGTGCGTGTCCCTAAAGAGAACAAACATTACTATGTAACTGCAACGGATATCGAGCTTGAAGAAGTGCTTCTTCAGCAAGAGGCGGAGCAAGTTGAGAGAGAAGCTTTAATAGATTACGCGCTCGCAACGAAAAATGAAGAATTGTTCCTGAAAATCATGAACGGCGAGTCCGTGATTGAACCGGAGAAAGAAAGGGACAAAGAAGTACAGTCCCGCGAAGAATTTATTAAACAAATCGGGCTTAAAGCCTGGATTTAAAATAGGAATGCGACGGTGGATGTGCGCCGTCGTTTTTTTATTTGTCCTGATCACTAGCCAGTAATCCTTATTCTGGATTGAGTTCGCAAAATTTCTGGGATATAATGAAAAGAATGACTAAACGCTGATACAAGGGGTGTAGAATACGTGAGCATAACGAAGAAAGATGTCGATCATGTCGCCAAGCTGGCTAGACTCGATCTCAATGATACCGAAAAAGATCTATTTACAGATCAACTTAATGCCATTTTAAAATATGCTGAGCAGCTTAATCAATTGAACACAGAGGGTGTAGTACCAACAAGTCATGCGATGCCGTTAGTAAACGTGATGCGTGAGGATGTTGCGAAGCCGTCTTTGCCGATTGAGAAAGTTATGCTGAACGCACCAGATCATGAGGATGGGCAGTTCAAGGTTCCTGCTGTTTTAGAATAAGTTAAAGATGAAAGGGAGTGCCTGTCGTTGTCTTTGTTTGAATTAAACCTACAACAAATCCACGCGAAACTGCAAAGTAAAGAAATTAAGGTTTCGGATCTTGTGGATCAATCTTATACAAGAATTGGGCAAGTGGAGAGCAAGGTTCGCGCTTTCCTTACATTAGATGAAGAAAATGCAAGACAGACTGCCGCTAAGCTGGACGAGCAGCTTCTAAGCAACGCATCTCGTGGCGACCTATTCGGTTTGCCAATCGGGATCAAAGACAACATGGTAACTGAAGGTTTGAAAACAACCTGCGCAAGCAAATTCCTATCCAATCATATTCCGATTTATGATGCGACCGTTGTTAGTAAGCTCAAGGAAGCACAAGCCGTGACAATCGGGAAACTCAACATGGATGAGTTTGCAATGGGCGGCTCCAACGAGAACTCCGCGTTCCACCCAACCCACAATCCGTGGAACACGGATTATGTGCCAGGCGGCTCCAGCGGTGGCTCCGCTGCAGCAGTTGCAGCAGGCGAAGTGTACTTCGCGCTGGGTTCCGACACCGGCGGCTCGATTCGCCAGCCGGCTGCCTACTGCGGAATCGTCGGCCTGAAGCCGACGTACGGGCTCGTGTCCCGCTATGGTTTGGTCGCTTTCGCGTCCTCCCTTGACCAAATCGGGCCGCTGACCAAGAATGTAGAAGACGCTGCATATGCTATGCAAGCTATCGCAGGCTACGACCCGAAAGACTCCACTTCTGCGAATGTGGAGATCCCGAACTACCTCAGCGCATTGACGGGTGACGTCAAAGGATTGCGCATTGGGGTACCCAAAGAATACATGGGCAAAGGGATTGACCCAGCAGTTAAAGAGAAAGTGCTTGAAGCGCTTAAAGTATTGGAAGGACTTGGAGCTGTATGGGAAGAAGTAACGCTTCCGCATTCCGAGTATGCTGTAGCGACTTATTACTTGCTAGCATCCTCCGAGGCGTCCTCCAACTTGGCTCGATTTGACGGCATCCGTTATGGAGTTCGTTCAGATAATGCACGCAACCTGTTGGATCTCTACAATCTATCCCGAAGCGAAGGCTTTGGACCTGAGGTTAAGCGCCGGATCATGCTAGGAACCTATGCCCTAAGCTCAGGCTACTATGATGCGTATTACCTAAAAGCCCAACAAGTTCGTACCCTGATCAAACAAGACTTTGATCAAGTGTTTAACAACTATGACATCATCATCGGACCAACCGCTCCAACGACCGCTTTCAAGATCGGTGAACAAAGCAGCGACCCGTTAACGATGTATTTGAATGATATCATGACCATCCCGGTCAGTTTGGCAGGTATTCCTGCAATTAGCGTACCATGCGGATTCGTGAATGAACTTCCGGTTGGCTTGCAAATTATCGGCAAAGCATTGGATGAAGCTACCGTTTTGCGTGTAGCCCACGCTTTCGAACAGCACACAGACCACCACAAGCAGCGCCCGCAATTGTAAGTTATTAGTTCAAGAGTAACGAAGGAGGCATTCACTTTGTCGGCAACAGATATCCAATTTGAAACCGTAGTCGGTCTTGAAGTTCACGTAGAGCTTCATACCGCTTCCAAAATATTTTGTGGTTGTGCAACCTCATTCGGAGCACCTCCGAATACGAATACTTGTCCGGTATGTTTAGGTCATCCGGGAGTTCTGCCAGTTCTTAACCGTCAAGCGGTTGAGTATGCGATGAAAGCGGCAATGGCTCTGAACTGTACAATTGCGACGAATAGTAAGTTTGATCGCAAAAACTACTTTTACCCAGACTCACCAGATGCGTACCAAACTTCCCAATACGACAAACCGATCGGCGAGCATGGATGGGTTGATATCGAAGTTGGCGGAATTACCAAACGGATCGGAGTCACGCGTGTCCATCTGGAAGAGGACGCTGGTAAGCTAACGCATATTGATGGCGGTTATGCTTCTCTGGTGGACTTGAACCGTGCTGGAACGCCTTTGATCGAAATTGTATCCGAACCAGACCTGCGCTCTCCTGAGGAAGCACGTGCTTATCTAGAGAAGATCAGAGCGATCATGATTTACTGTGATGTTTCCGATGTGAAAATGGAAGAAGGCTCGTTGCGATGCGATGCGAACATTTCCATTAGACCGTTCGGACAAGAGAAATTCGGTATCCGTGCCGAACTCAAGAATATGAACTCCTTCCGAGGTGTACAACGTGGACTTGAGTATGAAGAATTCCGCCAAGCGGAAATTCTCAGAAGCGGGGAAGAAGTGATTCAGGAAACTCGCCGTTGGGATGAAACGCAAGGTAAAACTCTCGCTATGCGCGGTAAAGAAGATGCACACGATTATCGTTATTTCCCAGATCCGGATCTGGTCAGCCTTTACATCGACGACGCTTGGAAAGCACGTGTTCAAGCTTCCATTCCTGAATTGCCCGATGCACGTAAAGCGAGATATAGCAGCGAATACGGTTTACCTAGCTATGACGCAGCTGTAATCACAGCTTCCATGAAGATGGCTGACTTCTTTGAAGAAAGCTTGAAGTATACGCAAGACGCCAAGGCCGTGTCGAACTGGATCATGGGTGACTTACTCGGATACCTAAACCTTAACTCACTTGAATTCTCCGACGTCAAGGTTACGGGTAAAGGCTTAGGCGAGATGATTGGCTTGATCGAGAAAGGCACGATTTCCAATAAGATTGCCAAAACCGTGTTTAAAGAAATGATCGAAACCGGCAAAGAGCCGATGAAGATTGTTGAAGAACAGGGTCTTGTTCAAATCAGCGACGAAGGTGCTATCAAGGCCGTTGTCGAGCAAGTAGTTGAAAACAGTCCGCAATCCGTTGCAGATTTCAAAGCTGGTAAGGAAAAAGCCGTAGGCTTCCTTGTCGGACAAGTCATGAAAGAAACCAAAGGTAAAGCGAATCCAGGTCTCGTCAATAAATTAATTGTGGAGTGCCTGAACAGCAAATGATAAGGTAGAAGTGGTGCTCCTCTTAAATAGGACACCACTTCTTTTCAATTTCAACTAGGAGTGATTCCACTGTCGATCCAACAACTACATTTACAAACGAATGAAGAAGTTTTAACCCTACTCGCGCTCCAAATCGCTTCCTATCGTGTGGAGGCTGAACTGATCGGCTTTGATGATATTCCACCCTTGAGGGATGGCATTCAGTCTATACTTGAAGCGAAGGAAACCTTTTTTGGGTTCTTTGTTGATGGTCAAGAAGGGCGGACGCTTGCAGGCGCCATTTCATTTGAACGTGAAGGTAGTATCGTAACGATTTGTCGTATGATGGTTCATCCCAATTTTTTTCGAAGAGGGATTGCTAGCTCCCTTTTACAGCATATACTGATAGAACAAGAGCGAAAGGGCGCTACTCGATTTATCGTTTCAACGGGGTCTGCGAATTCGCCTGCGCTTCGTTTTTATGAGGGGTTTGGTTTCATCGTGAGACGCGTATTTACGGTTCCTCCTGGTGTCAGTTTGACAACATTTGAACGCCCAGCTACAGGCCTATAGCAAGCCTAACCTTGTACTTAATCGAAGGGTGCAATTTGATATAAAAAGGGAGCGGTTACACGATGGAAAATCCTTGGGTAATTGATCAGCTACACATCACAATTAGACTCGTATTATCGCTTTTTCTTGGTGGTCTAATTGGATTTGAACGAGAGGTCAGCTCTCATGCAGCAGGGCTCCGCACACATATTCTGGTGTGTGTTGGTTCAACACTCGTAATGCTGCTTTCGATGTACGGTTTTAGTGCTTTTGTAAATGAGGTCAATGTACGTATCGATCCTTCTCGTTTAGCGGCTCAGGTTATTAGCGGAATTGGTTTTCTTGGTGCAGGAACGATAATGTTCAATGGGAGATCGATTACGGGGCTTACGACAGCGGCATCTCTATGGGTTGTTGCGGGAATTGGTCTTGCGATTGGAGCGGGGTTTTATTATGCGGCTGTTTTAGTCTGTTTCATGGTTCTAATATCCCTATGGATTCTAAATAAAGTAGAGCATAAGTATTTCAATGGGAAAAAAGTACGCATTTTAAAAATACAAGCCATCGATCAACCAGGTACTTTGGGGTTAATTACAACAATATTAGGTAAACGCAAAATAGATATTAAGCAAATAAAACTAGAAGAGTCGGAAGATGGAAGTAAACCGAATCACGTTCAGATTACGTTTCATGTTACAATTCCAAAGCCATCTATTATTGGCCTTGTGCTCGAAGAAACGAATCAGATTCAAGGGGTCACTGGTGTGACCATCGAAAATAGTAAAAATTGAAGGAATAGCCCCCATGAACCATCATTGACAAAAGTCAAAGAACAAACGTACAATATAATGTAAGGTTTTAATGACTAACATCAGGTGGTGAGTACCATGGCAGCACATTTAGAACAGGCTTTAGCAAAGTTGAAAACAACAGGTGTTCGGATGACGCCCCAGCGGTATGCGATTCTTTCCTTTTTGCTGGATTCCATGACTCATCCGACAGCGGATGATATTTACAAATCTCTGGAATCGAAATTTCCTAACATGAGCGTTGCGACTGTTTACAATAATCTGAAAGTATTTATCGATTCGGGACTTGTTCGGGAACTGACCTACGGAGACAGCTCGAGTCGTTTTGATGCGGATATGACAGACCATTATCATGCGGTTTGTCAGGTTTGTGGGAAAATTTCTGATTTTGAATATCCCCCGTTGTCTGACATCGAGACAACAGCAGCGTTGCATACAGGATTTCAAGTTGGCGGTTATCGACTAGAAATTTATGGCGTATGTCCGGATTGCACGGTTACTACCAAGCATTAACTATACGCAGAATTCCTCATTTTGTGCTTTCCTGTTGTATAATGAACGTGTTCAGCCCTTCTTTAGCGAAGAGCGGACACGTTTTTTCTATTTCTATTTCTAACATTTGCTCATAAGGAAGTGAAGCGTTGAGATCATCTAAAAAAATAATTCTAATTAGTGCCCTATGCTTAGGGATGTTTGCGGCAGGCGCGGGCACATTTCTCATACAAAAGAAGGCACCTAATCGTACTCAGGTTGATCCTGATTATCATGAGCTGGCGAAACCGATTTTCTATGAAGGGGATTATTTTAAATCGAATGCAATTGGAGAAAAGGAAAGTCTGAAGCTTCCGCTAGAGCTAGTTCAGCAATGGATCGATCCGACCATTATATATGAAAAAAGCAGCGATTCCGTCATCATTACCACGAAAGATAAGGTAATGCAAATGAAGACAACGGAGCTCTCAGCGCTGATGAATGAGAAGCCCATCTCTTTATCTTTTCCCGTCGAGAAGAAAGAGGACGTCATTTACCTCCCAATAGAACCCTTGAAGCAGCTGTATCCATTTGAAATCCGCGAATCCGTGAAGACAGGTGCGATATTGATCTTTAAGCAAGGGGATGTAATTAAGTGGGGGAAGCATACAGGCAAGAAAGAAACGCAACTGCGAACAGAAGCAACCATTAAAGCTCCGTTTATTTCAACTATTGCTGTAAATGAGCAGGTTATGATCATAGGTACTGAAGAAGATTGGTATAAAGTGCAGCTAGAGAGCGGCCCGATTGGTTTCGTCCGTAAAAGTGAAATAACGGAAGATCATGAGGAGACGATACCGCTGCAACAGCAGTCATCGTCCGTATATGTACCTTGGAAGCCAATAACTGGGAAGCTAAATATGACGTGGGAACATGTTATTTCGAAGAATCCGGATACGACCAAGATCGGAGAGATGCCTGGACTCCAAGTCATTAGTCCTACTTGGTTCTCTGTAGCGGATAATACAGGTCGAATAAGTAATCTGGCGGATGCCTCTTATGTCAAATGGGCGCATGACCACAACTATCAAGTGTGGGCGTTGTTCAGCAACGGTTTCGATGCAGATCGCAMCAATAAGGTATTAGCAAGCTATGATCTGCGTATGAAAATGATTAAGCAACTGCTTGGCTTCGCCCAAACCTATAAGCTGCAGGGCATTAATATCGATTTTGAAAATGTGTATCTCAAAGATAAAGAAAATCTCGTCCAATTCGTCCGCGAATTGACTCCTTTTATGCACGAGCAAGGCTTATCGGTGTCTATCGATGTAACACCTAAATCGACCAATGAAATGTGGTCCATGTTCTATGACCGACCAGCCTTAGCAGAAGTAGTCGATTATATGATGTTGATGGCCTATGACGAGTACTGGGCCACGAGTCCGAAGTCTGGCTCGGTGTCTTCCTTGCCGTGGGTAGAGAGGTCCGTTACAACGCTTCTGACGACGGATAAAGTTCCGTCATCTAAGCTTGTCCTTGGCGTACCATTCTATACGCGGCAGTGGACCGAAGAAACGAAGAACGGTAAATTAACAGCAACCTCCAAGACATTAACCATGGAAGCTGCACAAACAATTATAAAAGATAAGAAGCTTACTCCTACTTTCTTAGCGGATACAGGTCAAAATTATGTAGAATACAAAGATGGAAATAAATTGATTCGGATTTGGCTTGAGGATGAAGTTTCAATTAAGGCGAGGTTAGCCCTGGTCGAAAAGTATGATCTAGCTGGTGTAGCCTCTTGGAGAAGAGGCTTTGAAAAGCCTGTAATTTGGCAAGTCACGAAGGATGCTTTACCATCAGTCCAACCATGATTTAATCGCACTTATCTTATCTTCAAAAAGAAAGCCGAACCCTGAAAAATGGGCTCAGCTTTCTTTTTTTTATTAATGAGGCTTATGTTCATGCTCTCGACTTGGTTCGAATTGAGTTGATTGTACTTCTGACGCCGTTTCGTTTTCACCAACTGGCTCATATTGTGGATCAATCGTAAGGATGGTTTTACAGAACATGCAGCGATCTGTTTTACCCAGCATTTTTGTTCTTCTGCCGCATTCCGGACAATCGATTACGGTTGCTGAAGTAGAAAGCATCCCTGCCCAGAAGTAAATACCCATACTCACCAATACACTGATCATTCCAATAATCATGAAGATGACTGCAATCACTCGTCCTGCTTGTCCCCAATCAAAAACGACGCCAGCAAGTCCTATAATCATAAGCAGCATTCCACCCATGGTCATGACAAGACCCCATAAGCGGAATTCATTTACTTTACTTGATCTAAATCGCACAGTCTGTTCCTCCCCAGTCTTTACCTCATGTTTTGTATGATTTGTCACAGAATTCAGCAGGAAACCCGTGCACCCTTGTAGAAATAAGTAAGAAACAATTGGAGACAGGAGCTTTGGAAACCCATGGGAATAAATAAAGAGCAGTTATTGCTTAAGTTCCGGAATGACCCTAGAATCATTAGCGTCATGGCGGTAGACAATCCTAAGCAACTTCCCTCACTGACAGATGGTTTTGATACGCTACTTTTAATAGTAACGAACGACCTGAGCCTGAACAATCATACCTCTAATTATATAAGAGACGATTCACGGATACAAGAAAGATGGACAGATCCTGCTTCTATTGAGCAATGGATCAGGCAAGGGGTAAATCGCAATATTCTTCACTGGCTGTTAAAAGGGGAGATACTTCTGGATCAGAACACTTATTTAGAAGGCCTACGCCATCGAATACTTGAATTTCCTGGAGACTTGCGCGAGCATAAACTGCTTATTGAATTTTCGCATTTTCTTCGTAAATATTTGCAAAGCAAGGAATATATTCTAGATGATCATATTTTAGATGCCTATAACAACATTCTCGAAGCGCTTCATCATTGGGCTCGGATTGTCATTGTGGAAGATGGGTATCACCCCGAAATTACGGTCTGGAGGCAGATTCGTGCCATTAATCCCGGGGTCTATAAGCTTTATGAAGAGCTAACGATGAGTAGAGAGACCTTGAAGCAGCGGGTTCAGCTTGTTTTACTTGCTTGTGAGTTTTCTGTTATGTCCAAAATGGAGCGCTGTTGTGAGGCGTTTATTCAAATCCTCAGGGACAATGCGCAGCCGCTTAGCTCGGATGAGCTCCAACAGCATTCGCAGTTAGTTGAAGTGAAGTCGGAGCTTCCTCTTTTACTCAATAAACTAGTCAAAAAAGGATTAATAAAAGAAGTAGCTGTAATCATTGATGAGCACACTTCAGAAATTGAGTTGAGGTATACAAGTGTATAACGCTACAAAACCTTTAAGAATCAGGTGTTTTCCTGGTTCTTTTTTTATTCTCATTTTAACGCTTGACTTTGATTGCGATTCTATGATAAATTAACTCTCGCCGCTAAAAACGGTAACGCATTTGAATCCAACGAGCAATATCATGTAAAGCGAAGTTGAAATAAAGAGAAAAAATAAAGCTTGCATTGAATGGTTCGAATGTGATATATTATAAAAGTCGCCGCTAAACGGACGACGAAGAAAAAGAAAGAAATTGATCTTTGAAAACTGAACAACGAGTGAGTAAGCACGAACGAGAAATCGTTCAAAAAAGAGATTGCAAAATCTCGCTAGCAACGCAAATGAGCAATTAAGCTTTCAGATATACGGACAAGCAATTGTCTAAACTATTATGGAGAGTTTGATCCTGGCTCAGGACGAACGCTGGCGGCGTGCCTAATACATGCAAGTCGAGCGGGTTTACCTTTCGGGGTAAGCTAGCGGCGGACGGGTGAGTAACACGTAGGTAACCTGCCTTTAAGACTGGGATAACTATCGGAAACGATAGCTAAGACCGGATAACTGGTTTTCTCGCATGAGAGAATCATAAAACACGGAGCAATCTGTGGCTTGAAGATGGGCCTGCGGCGCATTAGCTAGTTGGTGAGGTAACGGCGGTAACGGCTCAC
>NZ_JBFUHL010000066.1:0-21711 GCF_056402415.1 Paenibacillus sp. P4_A9 | reverse complement strand
ATGATAAAGTGAACGGCATCTTCGGTCGGCAAAAATATCGTATTCGTATTTATAATGGCAGCGACCGGACGATTAAGCTGGAGAGAAAGAGCAAATACGGCGATTATGTATGCAAAGAAGCTGTTCAGCTGAATAGAGAAGAATATGATCGGATACTAAACGGAGAGACGTCCTTTCTTTTAGCGTTTAACCATCAACTTATTAAGGATTTCTACAGAGCGCTGCAAGGCGGATATCAACCAGCAGCGATTGTTGATTATGTGCGTGAAGCCTATGTGTATGAGCTGGGAGACGTACGTATTACATTTGATAAAATGTTATCAGCAGGCGTTAATTCTCATAATTTGTTCGATCCACATTTGGTCCTGACGGAAGCTCTTGATTCAACTAGGACCGTTATGGAGATTAAGTACAACGATTTTCTTCCGGAAGCGATCCGGCTCATCGTCAGACCGGATGCGCATAACCGTTCCAGCATTTCCAAGTATGTCATCTGCCGTGAACTAGGTTATCGGCATTTTAGACCGTAACAAATCAATGGGGGGGCAACATGGGGGATTCACTTAACTTTCAGGATGTCGTCAAAAAGAGCATCATTCATTTGGAGGCATTCCGCAATATTTCGTACATCGATATTTTGTTAGGGCTTGCCGTTTCATTCGGAATTGGTATGTTCATCTATTATATTTATCGTAAAACATTTCGAGGCGTTGTCTACAGTTACAACTACAATGTTACTTTTGTACTGATGAGTATGATTACAACACTTATTATTATGACGATCAGCACAAACATTGTCTTATCACTTGGTATGGTCGGAGCGCTCAGTATTGTGCGGTTCCGAACCGCGGTGAAGGATCCGTTGGATATCGTCTACATGTTCTGGGCGATTTCAGTAGGGATAGCAACTGGGGCGAAGCTCTACCCGGTTTCACTGCTCGGTTCTCTCGCCGTTGGTGGTGCGCTTCTATTCCTTTCTAGGCGCAAAATAAGAGAACAGCCCTACCTATTGATTATTCGTCATACGGACGATTCCATAGGTGAGCTGCGCATTAGGTTAAGACAAATGAACTATCAAGTGAAATCGAAAACAGTCCGCAAAAACTTTACGGAATTGACGTTGGAGATGCGTCTTAGGGATGATAACACGGCTTTTGTGAATGAGCTGTCCCAAATTGAAGGCGTGCAGGATGTGTCTCTTATTAATTATACGGGAGACTATGCCCAATAAAATGAAAAGATCGCTGCCACTTGCGCGTTATTTGCTGATGATCTGAATGGTTCGAGTCGCATTCTCCCAGATTACGGTAGCGCCAAGTGCTTCTCCAACGAAGCGAAGAGGTACGTACGTGCTCTCCTGAAAAAGGATCGGAGGTGCGTCAAGCTGGACCTTCTTACCATTTATATGAGCAATTTCGCTATCCAGGGTCAGTTGAATCGTCCGGCTTCCTTTGGTCGCTGTTACCGTCTGAGTCTCCTCGTTCCACTTGACTTTCGTTTGCAAGGCTTCAAAGATGGAACGAAGCGGTACGAAGGTGCGGTCGTTCATAATTTCAGGATGTTGTGTGAAAAAGCGCTCTTTGCCATCTATGATGAGGCGAGGGGCGTTTGTTTTTTCGCGAATGGCAAAGATGCCAATCTGTGGAGAACTGCAGAAAGCGTCGCCAGCAGGTGCTGCCTTGCATACAAGCTGGGTGTCCTGAGCTTGCAGCATCAGCTTGTAGCGCTCTTTCCCGTTAAGGTTAAGCGAATACCAACTTCCGTTGTTATCCTGAAAATAGATATGCTCAGCATCATCATATTGAACTGTATTTGGACGAATTTGATTTGATTCAGGGAGTGAGTAGGTCCAACGTGTTTCTTGATCTTCGAGCAGGCTAAGGCTGCGTGCTGTTACTTTCAAATTTGGCTTCATAGGCGTATTCGCGGCTTCGGGGAGCTTGGTGCTTTGCAGGACGGGCTGCCGTTCACCACTTGGAAGGACAGATTTCCACTGATTGTTGGATTGATAATAGGCCGTACTGTCGCTGGCAATAAGTAGGTTTTGAGGGGAAACATCTTGCAATCTCCAAGCGACCTCAAAGTGGTCAGCTCCCTGAAGGATGGCGTTGATAGGCTCTGTGTTGGGAGTAAGTTGCGTACGGAATTGCAGAATTTCTATATGTTGATCAGGGGATTCTGATGGGGAATCAGCCCCTAATAGGAAGATGCCAGATACGAATGTGAAAAGAAGAGTCCAACGCATGTTCATTTCCCTTCCGAAACGAATTTGAATTTGATACAAAGTATACTGAATGCTAATGCTATTCCTATTCAAAAAGCTATTCTAATCATAACAAGAATTCTAGTACAATGTAATCATTTTCATAGTTTCGCATAGCAAAAAGCCGCTGGAAGGAACCAGCGGCTTTACTTAACAAGTATTCAGTTTCTATTGATTAGAAACCCTCACCACTATCGAGATTAAACTGCCACAGAATGCCAAACTTGTCCTCAACTTGACCGTATAATTTGCTCCAGTCTGTCGCTTGAAGCTCCATGCCGATTTTGCCGCCTTCTTTTAGCTTATGGAAAACACTTTGGATTTCTTCGCTGTTTGCGCTAACGAAAGAAAGACTGATATTGTTACCTTGAATGAATGGCATACCTGGGAATGTGTCGGAGAACATCAGCACGCTTCCGTTAATGTCCAGACGCGTATGCATAACACCATTTTTAGCTTCTTCTGGAAGCTTATACTCAGGGTGTTCCGGCATATCGCCAAATGTTATGATTTTTGGAGATGGCAGGTTAAATACTTCTGCATAGAAGTTCACAACTTCGCGAGTGTTTCCTTGGAAATTTAAATAAGCATTAATTGACATGACCATTCTCCTCTAATTGTGATTTTGGGACAATCCCCTATATTCTACCATTGGTCGAGTGGAAAATCCAACCGTCTTATAAACTTAGCAATAATCCCTGAAGTTGGCTTCGCCCATCTGGGGATAGTGACTGAAGGATCTGTTCAGAAGCTTGGCTCATTGCGGCGCGAGCTTTGGCAATCAACGGAGGGGCTTCTTCCGTCAACTGAAGGAAGGTTGCTCGGCGGTCATCTGGGTCCGTAGTGCGAATGATGAGGTTCTCTTGCTCAAGCGCGTCAACGAATTGAGTGACGGTACGTGCTTTGATGCCTAGTTTCGAAGCGAGATCTGACATGCGAATGCTTCCTGATTCTTCAATCGCAATGAGTACCCTTACGCGCGGCCCTGTTAAATAAGTGGGTATACCTAGTAAAGACAAGTGCTCCTCAAATTGTGTATGGAGCCGATGGGTCGTGCGTATGAGAAGCTGTAGGACGTCTCCAGCTGTTGGGGGCGTTGCAGCAAGGCTGGAGTCCATCGATATAATTGATGGATCGGGATGGTTGGTTTGAGTAGGTTTCATAGTCCTCCTTGACAGTTGGGAAAGTGCTGAGTATACTCAGTATAAATTGAATTACTGAGTATACTCATTAAATATAGCATAGATGAAGTGAAAAGAGGAGAGAGGCAAGATGGAAGAAAACAGGGATGGAAATTGGGACGAGAATCGAGTCGGAAATATAGACGTTAATAAGGACAAGAAAAAGGACGTTAAATTGATGAGAGCTGTACGTTATCATGCGTTTGGTGAAGCTGAAGTTCTGCAAGTGGAGCAGATCCCCATTCCGCAACCTCAAGTAGGAGAGGTGCTTGTTCGCATTTATGCGGCTGGCGTTCTTCCTGTCGATTGGAAAATACGCAGAGGGCTGTTCCCGATGCCTGTACAATTCCCTCTTATCCCGGGGACTGCGTTCTCAGGCGTTGTGGAAGCCATTGGTGAAGGGGTGTCCAATTGGCAGATTGGACAGTCTGTCTTTGGGCGCAGCACGAAGGGAACCTACGCAGAGTACACGACTGCGTCTGAGGATGCGATTGTGCTTAAACCAGCTTCGATCAGCTATGAAGAAGCGGCATCGTTATCTGGAGGAGCCACCACGGCGTGGCGTGCGATTATCTCGGAAGGCAAAGTGAAGCCGAACGAGCGTGTTCTGATCCACGGCGCGGCGGGAGGCGTGGGCTTGTTCGCGGTTCAATTCGCGAAAGGGCTCGGTGCCGAGGTAATAGGAACCGCAGGGCCGGCGAATTTGGACTATGTGTCATCTCTAGGGGCTGACGTGATAATTGATTATACGTCGGAACGATTTGAAGAGATTGTAAAGGATGTTGATTTCGTACTCGATACCGTCGGCGGCGAGACATTGGCGCGTACATGGTCTGTATTGAAGCCAGGTGGACGATTGGCTTCGATCGCTGGCCAACCGCCGCTGGAGATAGCCAAGCAGCACGATATCACATTGATTCGTCCTGGCGTCGCCACGCAAGAGGATTTAATCGCCATTGCTGATCTTATCGAAGAAGGAAAGCTGATGATCAACATTGAGCAAAGCTTCGCCCTGGAAGATGTACGTCAAGCACACGAGAAGAGTCAAACAGGGCATGGGCGCGGTCGGATTGTACTTCGGTTGCGAGATTAACGGCGTTAAAGGCCAAGCCCGCGTCAAAAGCAGCCCGTAAGTTTAGTTCGCGCGAGACAGTCTCCGCAAATCATACATCAACAATACTAACGAAATGTATGGCTTCATGCGTATCGATCATTGTCGGCATGGGATTAGCCAAACAATCACTAGTGAGAATAGGCATTGCGTACACCACAATTGAAAGGGATTTTTTCAATGCTTATCGATATCATGCCAGTCAGATAGGTATAACGAGAAGTGTGGAACTATCCTATAAGGAGTTAGATGAATCCTTCTGGCGAGGGACGTATAACGATTACGTGGAAAATAGTCCGAAAGAAATACAGCGCAACAACAATTAAAGCAGCCTGCCCTCTGATGAGGACGACGGACTGTTCTTTATTTTCCGTACTTACCTCAGCTTGTACACATGAATTATGCACCATTTGAGAAATCTACCATCAAGCATGTGATATCAGCAAAATTAGAAAATTACGGAGCGTTGCATAATGACAGATCCACTTATAGCGGTAATTACCAAAGCCAAAGGCAGAAAGTTCCTTTACCATTTTACAAGAATAAGTAATTTGCCGGCCATTGCGCATTTTGACGCCTTATTGTCCAGTGCTCACATCAATCCTCTGTCCACAGGTAAACGCAGATCAGAGCCAATTAAAGTGGATTATGATACTTTTTCAGTGACGATCAACGCACATCTGCGGATTTCAGATATCATGATAGATCCCACCACGACACAAGAGCAATTTCGAGCTAGTCTAGATCGGCACGTATTTTTTTGGCCAACCTTAAGAGATTGTCTGAAAATGATGGATACCTATGCTCGAAGGGAACCTGAGGGAGGGTTTGCCGTATTGAAATTCGATGCCTATGAATTATTGTTCCATCATTATACTTACGTGAAGTTGTCAAAATATGACTCAGGCAGCTCTCCGCGGTTTCCGTTAAACTGTTCCTATAAGAAAAGTGAGGCTATGTTTCTTCCTTTACAGGATTTCAAAAGCGTAACGAATCGCCTGATTCCAACAAAAGCTTCTGAAATAAAGGAGGTACTCATTGCTGATAAGGTTCATGATGTCTCGAACTATTTGCTAGCGATTTATGTTGAAAATAATAAACTTGTTCCTGAGTGTTGGATTCATCTAGCCAAGCCTTGGCAAGATTTGAGAACATAATCCTTGCATGATTTATAGCGTAAACATGGATAAAAACGCCACTAACATACCATCCTAAGATTAGCTGTTTAAGGCATGACACTTAGGGGGAGTACACTTTTGAAACTTACATCGGAGCAAATGGTTACCCTGCATGGCTTTAATAATTTAACCAAATCGCTCAGTTTTAACATGTATGATATTTGCTTTACCAAAACGAGAGAAGAACGCGAAGCTTACATCGCTTATATAGACAAGCAATACAATGCGGAGCGTTTGACCTCCCTATTGAAAACTGTTGCCGACATTATCGGGGCGCATGTGTTGAATGTCGCCAAGCAAGATTATGTGCCACAAGGTGCTAGCGTAACCATGCTAGTGTCGGAAGGACCCATCGAACAGGAACCGAACGAATCGTTCGAAGAGTCGCCTGGGCCACTGCCAGATGCGGTCGTCATGCATCTCAATACGAGCCACATTACCGTGCATACGTATCCCGAATATCATCCAGACGAAGGAATTAGCACCTTCAGAGCAGATATCGATGTCTCGACCTGCGGAGAAATATCCCCGCTTAAAGCGTTGAATTATCTGATTCGCTCATTTGATAATGACATTTTGACGATGGATTACAGAGTCAGAGGGTTTACACGTGATATCAGCGGGCACAAACTGTTCATTGATCATGAAATCAGCTCCATTCAAAATTATATCCCGATGGAGATCCAAGATTTATATCAGATGATCGATGTGAATGTGTATCAGGAAAATATTTTTCATACCAAGTGCAAGCTTCGTGAGTTTGATCTGAACAATTATCTGTTCGGCTACACGAAGGATACACTGAGCAAGGAAGAACAACTGGAAATTGAGAAAAGTGTCAAATGGGAAATGGATGAGATTTTTTATGGAAAAAATATGATTTTTAACTGAGGATTGCAAATTTAAAAGGCCTTGGAAGCAGTTCACTGCTCCAAAGCCTTTTTGTCATTGCAGGCGAATCTTGTCAAAAAATAAGAGAAAAAGTGCTCGCTTTTATGTTAAAATAATTCTGTTTGAGGTGTTGCATCTAGTATACATACGTTACCACATGGAATCGGGATGATGATCATGAATCGTAAGAAGATGTTATGGACATTAATTTTGTCGCAGATTGTGTATCTCATTTTTGTACTTGTCTGGCTGTTTATCGCGGGCATGTCCGTTATGCTGTTTGACGATCCTGATGCGGCCAGCAATGTGACCACTTGGCTCATTTTTATCGCTATTTTGTTGTATCCCGTGGGACTTCTCGCAGCTTTAATTGGCGGATGGGTATCCTTCTCAAGTCGGCGTTACAGGGCATCATTGGTCTGGAACTGCATCCCGCTGATCTGGATTGTGCCATTGGGCGGATTTTTAGCTTATTCCTTATTATCGTAATCATTTAATCATTTCTTTGTTGGAGAAGAGCTTGTCACATGTGGCAGGCTTTTTTTCTATTATTTTGCATGGTTTAAAGCAGCTCCACCAAATAAGGTGCAATGTATTGACGGAATACATGCAACGGGATCTTGCTCTTTTTTCGTTGATCATTGGTCAAAACAACAACCGTTTCAAGATTAGGGATCACATAGATGCATTGGCCCCCGAAGCCATACGCGTTAAAGTAATTTATCGTATTAGAGGTCGAACCGTCATCTGTACGATCCGGATAAGAGTCTGTCCACCAATGCCAAGCATAGCTGCCGCGACGCGGTGGCTCAACACGAATAGCAGGCCCAGTGGAACAGGAGACAAGATGTTGAGGAATAATCTGTTTGTTGTCCCACTTGCCTTGTTGCAAGTAGAGTTGACCGAACTTCAGCATATCGATGGGGCGAAGTGACAGTCCAAATCCGCCTGTATGTATACCTTGAGGGTCGTGTTCCCACGTATAGGATTCAATGCCAAGTGGCTCGAAGAGAAATAACTCGGCGAAACGGGCAACTGGCATGCCTGTTACTTGTATGAGGATGGCGGACAATAACTGCGATCCTCCCGAGTTATATGTCATTCTCGCGCCAGGCGTATCGGACAAAGGTTGATCTAACACGAAATTTACCCAATTAGGCGTTCTTGTCATACGAGGGAAGGAATTCTGCCCGCCGAACTCTGTCCAATTGATGCCAGAAGACATCGTTAAAAGATGCAGGAGCGTTATATCTTGCTTACCTGGTTCTTTCGCAAACTGCGGAAAAAAAACAGAAGCAGGTGTCGATACTTCAGGCAACAAACCTTGATCCATAGCGATACAACAAAGGGAAGATAGCACGCTTTTGGTGCAGGAATTGATTTTTGTAATGGCATCTGCCATGTGTGGTTCTCGGTAATGTTCAAATCGAAGTTGACCTTGCTGGTAGATAAGACAACTGACCAGATTGGCTGGTTCTAGAGCACTGGATAAATTTGGAAAGTTCATGACAACCTTCTTCTTTTAATGACATTATTCTTACTTGTGGGAGGAATTACCCTTTGAACGATGTGCTGCATGTGATAAACTACAACTAACTTGGACACCTTTGTGTGCTCATATATTAGAGCTTTAAGACAGATTTCACCTAAGATATAGTGTGTAATCTTTTTATCATATCATTCGACGTATTTTTCTGGAAATGATTGTGTTAGGAGCAGTGGTGGTACATGAGAATTTTCAGAAAATTAGTGGTGATCAGCCTTGCACTAGTTGGTGTCTTCATGATTTATAAGATTTTCAGCCCTTATATGGGTAATAGCCATTCTCTGCAGCGGCAGTTCAGCAGCCAGTATGGTGAAGCTATGCAAATGACAGAAAACCGGAACTTATTGTTTGCTTTTATTACGAACAAGCTTACTAGCAGCCATGGTATATTCACGAATTTGCAAGATACGGATCAAAATGGCGCTGCAGCTTCGGGGCACGAAGTATTAAGTGAATCTGCCGGACTTCTCATGCGTTACTACGCGCTTACTGGACAGAAGGATAAGTTTGACGAACAATGGCAGCAAACCAAACGCTCATTTGACACGCAATATGGCTTTAGCTATCGATATAGTCCTAAACATAACAAACAGTATACGATGAATGCGACAGTAGATGATTTACGTATCATTCGTGCTCTAGATGAAGCTTCTGTTGCCTTTGGTACGAAAAGCTATCAAAAAGAATCCGAAGCTTACGGAAAGCGTTTCTATCAATATAATGTTGTGAATGGGCAATTGAGAGATTTCTATGATCCAACCTACAAAATGACAAATTCATTCCTATCCTTGTGCTACATAGATGCTGGATCCTTGGAGCTTGTTCCGTTGTCTGGCAAAAAGAGGGCTGCGCTTGAAGCAAACATGCTTCAAATCGCCGAAAAAGGATACTTATCGGATTCGTTTCCATTTTACCAAACACGCTATGATTTTAAGTCGGACGAATACCAATCTGAAGGAATTAACACGGTGGAATCCTTGCTAACGATTCTGAATCTGGCTGAAGTTAAGCAGGAACAGGCTGCCAGTATACGTTATATCAAAGAGCAGGTCAAAGCAGGGACCTTATACGGCCAATATGATCAGAATGGAAAGCCAATAAATGATGTTAGGTCAACAGCGATCTATGCTATTTCAGCCATGATTGGGTCAGTCATCAAGGATCAAGAGTTGTATGCAGATAGCATTCACAAAATGAACGAATTTCAGATACATGACCCACAGAGCCCGCTCCATGGTGGGTTCGGGGATATAAACGCCCAACAAGCCTATTCTTTCGATAATTTGATGGCTCTGTTAGCGTACATGTACTGATCAGAAAGGAGTGCGATCACATGTGGAACATCCGCGGTTTGCAAATGATTCTGCGTAATGTGTCCCCAGCTGCTTTCGCTGCCATCGTGGTGTTCCTGATTACAGTGATCGCACTTCTGACACCACCCTATATCGGGATGGCTGATAATGGTGATTACTTTCGTATTTTGTACAGTAATGGCTTGTATTTCAATGATCCGAACTATAACAATCAATATCTCGGCCATTTCGTAAAAAATTACGGTATCTATCAGTATTATAACGAGAATGGTTCTACGTTATTTTCATCTCAAACTTTGTTTATCAAAGTATCCCTCGTTCTCAATCTTCTATTTCATGACGCTCATCGTTTCGATATTCGTTTTCAAGCTGGGATGTACATTGTCTTATATACGGCTGCTATTTATTTACTTGTTGAGGCACTTACTTGGAAAATGTCAAAGAAGCGAGGCTATCTCGTTGCTATCCTTACGATTTTTATTTTAGGTGATACGGGATATACCGCTTACTTTAATTCTTTTTATAGTGAGAGTGTTGTGCTCATTATGACGATTTTCATGGTTGCCGCGGGCATTTTCATGTATCGGAAACGATTTAACGATTATGTGATGCTAGCAGTATTTGTTCYAAGCGGCATTATTTTGACTACAAGTAAGCAACAGAATGCCCCTGTAGGTCTGATTATTGCTATTTTTGGCGTCATTTTCATTTATATTCGTAAAAAGAGATCGTATCGCATGATAACGGCGACTTTGCTAATTGCTCTACTTGGTGTGGGTATCGGCAGCTATGTCCTTATTCCGCAGGAATTTGTCAATATCAATAAATATCATGCCATGACGCGCGGCGTGCTTATGGGGTCGGTGAACCCGGAAAAGACGCTCGAAAGCTTTGGCATCGATAAGCAGTATGCCGTCTTAGATGAGACTTTATATTACGATCCATACACGTCACTCGCAGTGGATTCAAAGCATATGCAGGACCAATTCTACAGCAAATACAATGTTGGATCCATTTTGGCCTATTACATCGCTCATCCTGATCAAGCAGGCAAAATGCTCAATCTGGCTGCACAGGACGGCTTTGCCATTCGGCCTCATGCTTTGGGGAATTACGAAGCTGCGACAGGCAAACCATTTGGCGCACAAACGATCTTTTTTTCCGGTTACAGCTTGTTGAAAGATAATCTAGCCCCCAAAACATTTGGTTTTGTGATCCTTTGGACACTGATTGTTATGGGGCTTTATATGCCATCCTTTGTGAAAGCGATAAGGACTGGGCAACGGAGGAATGCTGTCAGACTGCCGTTGATTGTTATGATAATCGCAATTGGACTTTCTGGCATCTTCGTTTCCATTATTGGTGCTGGGGATGCAGACCTTACCAAGCATGAGTTTTTATTTACGTTAGTCTTCGATCTCGTTTCTTTGATTACAATTGGAGATTTACTAGCAAAGCGATTATGGATCCAAGAAGTTGAAAGTGACCTTGAGCTAGAGGCAGAGCTAGGAGGGAAGCAACATGATTAGTCAGCGAGTTTTACGTACAAGTCTGCTTCTTATCATCTGCCTAATGCTCCCGTTGTTTTCCCCCAGCGTTACTTCTGCTGATCAAACAGAGAAGACTTCTGTTCTGCTCATGTATGATAGCTTAGCTAATGGCACCCCGAGAGAGGGGAATGTAGAAGCCGTTCAGCGCATACTTGCCTCGTTTGGCGTCCAAGTGACGCTGACCTCGTATGACAGATATGAAGAGGGTACACTGCTTAAATTTGGTAAAGTGATTATGATTCGCAATTCGGATGACCTTTCGAAAATGCCAGAACTTTTTAAGCAGGATATGAATGAGTACGTTGGGGAATATATGCATATAGGGAATGGGCTACCACCGAATATTCGACAGGAAATGAACATAGAAGTTCAACTGTTAGATCAAGATACCATTCGTCTTGCGATCGGACAGCTCTCACAAAGCTCCCTAACAGCAAACAGCATCTCCTATATAACGAAATTCGCGGGGACTTCATATGGTCAAATAACTTCGGAGAAAATGAAGACAAACTCTCCCTACGGAGTTATCCAAGGTAAATACGCTTATATCCCTTACTTGTTGAAAGGGAATTTAAGYGAGCAAGCAGCTGCTTATGTGGTAAAGGACTGGTTGTCAGTTAAGACGCCAAGCCAGAATTATGTCTTGTTTAACGAGATATATCCTTTCTCTGATCTCGATCTACTGAATGAGATGGCGGATCGTTTGTATGATGCCGGAATTCCTTTTATCGCAAGCGTGCAACCCGTACTTAACAATCTGGATTTTCCCGCTATGAAACGCTATTTGGAAGCACTTAAACATCTACAGTCGCGAAACGGAAGTCTTATTGTGAATGCGCCCGTTGTTAACTCAACAATCAGTCAAGACATCACGATATTAAAAGCACAAATGAGCGCCTTCCTCAATGCGTTAGCGGGTTATGGAATTGTTCCTATGGGTGTTGGCACCGAGCTCTATTGGACCTATGATCAACACTATACAGGAAACGGCTTATCTTTCTTTGATTCAGGCATCATTTTCCCTAATCAACGCCTTATGTATCGCGCGCAAACAACGACATCGAGTGTGTTTGCATCTTCCGTGTATACAATGAAAGCAGAGGAGTTAAGCAAGTACACCATGTCTAATAGAATACTTGATCCCTTACCGATGAATACCGCGTTCGTTTATCCATTTCCTGTAGATCACAAAGCATTAGAAACGACAATGGATACTTTGCGCTCAAGTTGGACGACAATTGCCGATTATAAGAATGGGGTTCATACCGTCCGCACGGAAACGAATGAATTGACTTCGCACCGCGGTCATCTACAAATCAATGGACATGCGATCGTTTTAAACAACAATATCGTAGAGATTGACTCCGACCACGCGTATGTACAAGAAGTTAAAAAAAGCTTTACCACTTTATTTTCCGTGCAAAATAACATTTTCATTGTTCTTATCTTAATGACGCTTTTTGTGTTTATGGTGTTTCTAATTATCGGATACCGGATGTATAAACGAAAATTCATGCATCAGGAGAGATCATTATGACAATTGCAGATATTTTGATGCTAATTTCCGTCTTCTGTATCTGGTCTCTCCTTTTAGTAAATGTAGTACTCATCGTTGCAGGATACTTGTACTATATTCAAATTGAGAACAAACCCGTTGCCCCCCTGGTAGGTGAGCCTCCGTTCGTCAGCATCATGGTGCCTGCCCATAACGAGGCGAAAGTAATAACCAAGACAGTTGAATCCCTGCTCGCGCTGTCGTATCCTCATGATCGTTATGAGATCATCGTCATTAATGACAATTCCTCCGATAATAGCAGTGTGCTGTTAGGGAATCTCCAAGCAAAATATCCACGGCGCAATCTCATCATTTTGAATACGGATAACATCACAGGGGGAAAAGGGAAGTCCAATGCTTTGAATTTGGGATTTAAACTAAGCAAAGGTGAACTGATTGCCATCTATGATGCTGACAACACCCCTGAGAAAACGGCATTGACTTATCTGGTCTCCGAAATTACGCATGACGCTTCTCTAGGAGCTGTTATTGGGAAATTCCGCACGCGCAATCGCGATGCAAGCCTGTTGACCCGTTTTATTAATATCGAGACGTTATCCTTTCAATGGATGGCACAAGCGGGCAGGTGGAAGCTATTCAAGCTTTGCACGATTCCAGGTACGAATTTCATTGTTCGACGAAGTATTATCGAGCATATGGGTGGATGGGATGTGAAGGCGATCGCGGAGGATACGGAAATCAGTTTCCGGATCTATTTGATGGGATACAAGATTAAGTTCCAACCTAAGTCTGTTACTTGGGAGCAGGAGCCGCAGACCGTGAAGGTCTGGTTTAAGCAGCGAACGCGATGGGCGAAGGGAAATATTTACGTCATCGTCAAAAATATACCGTTGTTGTTTAATCGATCAGCGCGGAACATCCATTTCGATATTTTATATTATCTATCCATTTATGTGTTGTTGCTATCATCCCTCGTAATGTCCGATTTACTGCTTGTTCTCCATGCATTGGGTTATGTGAGAACGACCATCGCAAGCTTTAGCTCCTTCTTATGGGGGCTGGCCATAATCTTATTCATTGTGGGTACATTTATAACATTAGTAACAGAAAAGGGTGAAATGAAACTATCCAATGTTTGGATTATTATGCTCATGTATGTGTCCTACTGCCAGATGTGGATGATTGTAGCGGCATATGGCATGTACGCCTATTTGAAGGATTTGGTTTTCAAACGAGAAGCCAAATGGTATAAAACCGAAAGGTATTAGGCAGGAGGGATTATTTATGAAAAAACGATGGCTGTTAATTACGATCGGTTGTCTGTTTTCCCTGCTTATTTCATTAAGCCCTTTAGCATGGGCTGAGGAAGTCTCACTCTCTGGGAATAGACAATACCAAACTAATTTTACAGATACGTCGTTAATTGGAGGCGTTACCTATACGCAACAGTACTTCCAGGTGGAGAACTATTGGCATGTTACAAGTGTCGAAGTACATCTCGACTATGAGATTTCTCGACTCCTCCAGAATGAGCGTTCGAGCATAACGCTGTCGATGAATGGCAAACCGTTTCATTCTTTCCGTCCGCTCCTTCAAGAAACGAAACAGCAGCAGTTGACGGTCTTAGCGCCTGTAGCGTTGATCGTGAAAGGCGTGAACACGCTAACGGTTCAAGGACATTTCGAAACAACCTCACCTGTTGCAGTCATGGCATGTTTGCCGATAGATACGCGGGATAATTGGCTGCAAATAGCGAAAACCTCCCGAATTTCCGTGAATTACGGAACTGCTGCGATCCAAAAAAGTATCCGCGATTTTAATGAGCATTTTATCGGCATGGATACCATCAAAGATGGCCAGAATGCCATTGCRGTCACGGCGGGTGGAAGCAACTTAGCCCTACTCGAAGCGGCAACCTATGCGCTATCCGGATTTGCTAAGGCGAATACCGTTTCGGACAAAGGCATACCGATTGTCGCGTATAGCGCGGACAATTTGAAAACGAAGCAGGCTATTATTCTCATCTCGTTATATGAAGATCTTCCCGAGGACGTGAAGTCGGCCATCCAAGCCTATAATCTCGAGAACAAAGCTTTGATCCAATTGGTAACTCTTGCAGGACGTCCGACATTGGTTGTGACTTCCTCTGACTCAGCTTTGCTGGTCAAAGCAGGACGTTTATTAGGCAATCAGTCGTTGCTAAATCAACTGGATACGGATAGTAAGGAAGTGGATGTTACTACGGAGGTAGACACGCCAACCGTGATCTTAAGCCGAAATATGACGTTAACGGAAACGGGTGATAAGCTCCTTGGTGATCGTCATCGAGAGAAAGCCTACTTCATTTCCCTACCTGGCAACCGTTCGATCGCAGATGCGAGTAAGTTGAGCATTAAATTTCGATATGCCAAAAATCTTGATTTCGATCGATCTATGGTTACGATTCTAATCAATGATACGCCGATTGGCAGTAAGAAGCTGTCCATGGAGCTCGCCGACAATGATCATATTGATATTGCTGTACCTAAATCGTTGAATATTAGTGGCAATTTTACAGTAAAAGTTGCTTTCGATTTGGAAATCAAGAATGCAGGTTGTATTGAGAATCAGGAGCAAATGCCATGGGCGTTCGTTGACAAGGATTCCATGCTGCAGCTTAATACCAAAGATAGAGCGGACATGCTGTTTAACAATTACCCCTATCCATTTCTAAGAGATGGCAGCTACAATCAAGTGGCCGTCGTACTGCCCAAAGAGCACGATACATACGTATTTCAAACCATTACGAATATCTTTAATTTACTAGGGCGTTATGCACAGAGCAATACGGGCGAGGTTCTTTTTTATCAAGACAATGTCGCGGCATCACAACTCAAAGGGCGAGAAATTATCGCCATCGGCAGTTATCAGAATAACCAAGTTATTCGTAATAACAATGACAAACTCTATTTTCAATATAATAAAAGTGGTACAGGCTTCGTTTCCAATGAAAAAATGAGTATCGAGGCTAAGTATGGCACTCGCATTGGAACGCTGCAATTAATCGATTCGCCTTATGCGAGCGGCTTTGGGCTGCTTGCCGTCACAGGGAGTAGCACGGAATACGCCTATCTGGCTTCTAAGCTCATCGGTTCTGAAGGCACGTTGTGGAAAGTATTCGGAGATGGTGCTGTAACTGACATCGATGGAAACATCAAGGCTTTTCGGTTTAAAAAAGTAACAACGACTGAGCCATCTACGGTACTGAGTGATGTCATGGAACGCAAGGATGTTCTGGGATTCATGGCCGCGTTCGTTCTAGTTGCCTTATTGGTTCTTCTCTCACTTATCTTACTGATTCGTAAGTATAGAAAGAAGCGGAGGGATCGTCGATGAGGCGCTTGCAAAGCAGTATGATTTCGGACGGCGCGTTCATATTGCTGATTCTTGTCTGTTTTATATGTATTGTATTTACAGCAGGCAATCCGAACCTCTACATCCAAAATATTATCTTCTTGAATCTCGCCTTATTAATTGCKATCGTGACTTACTTTACAAACGTAACGACGGGATTGATACTGAACATTCTATTTATCTTTGGCTATGGCACATTCACGCTCTACCAAACGGTGGTTGTAGGCGGACTGATTGGTACACAGAACTACTTCTGGCTCATCATGACACCCTTATTTACCATCTCTACCTGGTTGCTTACCTATGGGACTCGTCAGCTTCAGTTGGACAATGATCAACTGCGGAAAGCCAACGAATCCCTTGCTACCGTAGATGCCAAAACGAGCTTGAAGAATACCTTCTCGTTTCAATCTGACGCGACGATCTTCATGGCGCTATCTGTTCGCTATAACATTCCATTAACTCTCATGGTTTTCAGCGTTAAATATTGGGATGAGATCCGACGCATTATTGGGGAAGAGCAGCTGATTGAAGCCGTACTAGACCTGTCCAAAATGAGCCAAACCAGCATCCGTACGAATGATTCGCTCTATCTACTCAACAAGGAAAATCCGATGTGGGGAATGCTGTTATTCACGGACCGACCTGGAGCCAATATCGTCATTGATCGATTGCGGAATAGCGTCGAAGAACGAAACAGAGATGAGTACAGGGAGAAATATCGGGTCGAGCTTATCCTGAAAATGGGAGCGATCGAGTACGATGCTCAGCAGGTTCAGAATCCGCTGGAATTTATTACGCTAGCGAAAACGCAATTGGAGTTCGATGTGTGAGTAAATTTTAATAAAAGGAGAAACGCGACTATGAATCAAGAGGTTACCGATTTTATAGAAAAGCTTCCAGCTTGGCAGATTGAGGTAAGTCAACAACTTCGTCAAATGGTCCACCAAGTAATTCCCGAGGTAACTGAGCGTATCCAATATAAAAAACCGCATTTCTTGAAAAACGGCCATTATGCCGCAGTTATTTCCCCCTCCAAAGATGCGATTGCGTTTATGATTATGAATGCGACAGGTCTGGAGGTCCCGAAAAATTACGAAGGACCTGCTGAACGGAAATGGCTGAAAATCCGAGAAGGCGATAAGCCGGATTATGACCAAATGGCCAAACTGCTTGAGCAGGCGTCTAGTACGCTTTAATGTATCCGTGAATCATGAACGACAGGTGGAAATAAATGGAAAAGCCTGAGAAGCGTCTTTTGAACGCGCTCAGGCTTTTTTTATTATTCGTGTTTTGTAAATGTTTGACCGCCCATTTGCAGTGTATTTCCATCTATTGTGAAAGAAACCGTGTTAATGGCTCTGTCCGCAACGAACTTGATATGCCCGGCATCTAGGATCAAATAGTTACCCACAGCTGCTCCCGCACGATATAATACGCCATCGCTGGTTAGCTCCATTTCGGTACCCTTTTGCTTTTCTGTCCACTTGCCAACCAGTTGAGATACTACAGTTGGGTTTAAGTTAATTGCGTGAGACAGGACAAGCTCATACTGATTTGCCGCAAATTGATCAGCAATTTGTTGGTAGATCGTATAGTCTTCACTAGTAGCGGCAAAGGTATTCTTTTGTTCATTATGCAGCACATAAACGTAGCTGCCTTTAGTAGCCAATACAGTATCGTTAGCATCGTGCTGATCAGCAGCCCAATCTGTTTGTGTAAACACTTCAATAGTAGCCATTACAGTAGCTGGAGCTTTTACATCTTTAGGAAGATACAGAATATCCATCGCACTTTTCATGTTCTTGGACAATTTACCTGATGCAACGCCATTTGCAAGGGATTCCTGCGGCCATACGGTAGGGCGTACTTTTCCTCCAAGAGATGAAGGGATTTGCACAGTGTAGCCAAATTTAGCTAGGACAAGCTCTTCATCTGCACGAAACGTGAGGAATTCATTATGTTCACTAAGATAAGCCGTTTTGCTGTTCTCATCCCAAATCACTTCATAGCCAAGTCCTTGAGCTACACCACGTACAGGCAAATAGATCGAGTTATTATAATTAAGCGGAGTCACTTCATTACCTTGCTCATCTTTCAGAGAGATGGCTGTCCCGCCAGCGTTCACTTGTACGGATGAATCTAGAAACGCTTTTACCTCTGTAAGAGTGCCATTAGCATAAGCTCCCGCTGCCATTCCTAGTGTCAAAGTAGCGAGTATGCCCGTTACAATCATCGTTTTCTTTTTCATTTGTAAATACCTCCAATGGGTTATTTCAGTACAACTCGGTTCATCAAGTTGCCTTTATACCTGTAAGACGAATGGGTTTCGTAGAAAGTTTGGAGGGATTTTATTTATTTTGTTGAAGGGTATGCTACACTCGGAACATAACAATAAGGATGTGGGGCTTATATGATAACGAACAATAAACCCAATAGATTGATCAAGGAAAAGTCACCGTATTTGCTGCAGCATGCGTTCAACCCAATTGACTGGTTTCCTTGGTCAGAAGAAGCTTTTGAAATAGCAAAACGTGAAAACAAACCTATCTTTCTATCGATCGGATACTCCACTTGCCATTGGTGGCAAATATGTATAATAACCAAACTTTTGTTCTTATTTGGATTCCCGAGACGTTTCCATTACACCGAGGCGTTTTTTTTTGTCCATTTTTATGATAGATCCCCTCACATTTGGTACAAGGATCACACTATTGTTCAAAGGCTTTCTCTATGGCCTCGATACAAGCCAGTTCTTGAGACAAGTAATCTTAAAATCTATCTGGGAAATACGTGAACAGGAATTGCAAACTCTTGTTGACAAAGAAAAAGCCGACCAAAGCTTATTCGGTGGAAATCTTTTGAAATAGAGTCACACTCTTTTACAAAGAAAAATAAACGCGAATCATCGAAGGTCAAGCCCATTATCACATATGAGTTGAGTGTGTTTGATGACATTGTGCGAGTGTAGTGTTTTGAATGTTTTTCAATAAAGAGGGAGCTGTGTGGCATAAGCGACAGCTCTTTTTTGTTTGTTGAAAAATCGGACGATTAGTTGAATAGATTGTGGTTGAAAAAACTAAGAACCTTAGCGTTACATTCGCCAAGGCTCTAAGGGACCGATGCTATCAGTTGATTCACTAAATAACCAAAATTATAGAATCTGTTATCAGGAAATTCTTAGTAATCAAAAATAAAAGTACCATCATCAGAATAAGTTTTACAACCTTCATATCCACAGGACTGATATAGCATATCGAATGTAGCACGAAGTGCATGATCAATATTTACATCAGTATCTTCAATTAACACTCCTGGCAATAGAACTTTATCTTTTCCGTTTGCAAATGGAATTCGCCMAATCCCTGTTTGAACAAACGCGCTATCCATATTAATTATACTTACRTACACAACAAAAGGGGGTGTGACATTAAACTGTTCTGTAAAGTGAAAATAATTACGAAAGAAGTTCATTACGGGATTCGTAATTTGGGATAAAAAAAACTGAAATGCACCGCTATCATCAGGCTCATAATTTATGGAACCGAGAGCCTCCATTCCTCCATCTCTAAAAATCTGAAAAAAATCACGAGTATCCGTTGAATTTTTAATAATTCCATCCAAATTATAAGTCGTTGTATACCTCATTCGAGAACCAGGAGGGGCAATACTTGTTAGTAAATTTCCAATCTCAGTAGATTTTCCTTTTACCTCAATTAATTCTCTTTCACCGAGTGGAATTACGTGAACAATTACTGACGGATTAAAAACCCTATGAATTGTTCTATCTTGATGCGTTCTTAATCTTTCTTGTCTTATATTTTCTGCGTTTGCTTTCCATTCGTAAGTTCGTAAGAACGACTCTTTAATTTGTCTCACATCCATCTGGTATTTACCTGTATTTGACCTTCCATAAAACTTGCTATCATTCAAGTACTTAATCATGTGGGGGGCTTGAAGACTACGAGGAATAGCTATTATAAACAACAACCTATCTTCATAAGACACTTCTTGGAACTCTATACCTTGTATTCTCGGCTCTAAACCATCACGAATTATTCTATCTAATCGTTGTTTCAATTGCTCAACATTCAAAACATTCCCATCTGGATCTGTAAGTCCTACAATTTCAGCAGGATATCCAGCATTGTGTCCATCTTCCTGAGCTTCCCTAATACCGAAGATAATTAAACCGCCAGCAGAATTAGCCATTGCAGAAATATCCGCTAATAACTCTTTCTTTCCTGATTCATTAAATTTTTGAAATTCCAGCTTGTATTCAAGTACGAGAGATTCAGATAATTTATTTTCAATAAGTCTTTCAATATCATCTTTACTTATTTCAGTAAGTCTCTTTTCGAAAAGTCTCATTTTTAGCCCCTTTTAGTATTTAGTTTTTATATTACATTTCAACATCAAAAATTTAACTCCTTTATTGATTTAATTAGAATATTAAAATGAAATGACTGAGATCATAATAATCAGAAGTGGGAAAAGTATATAACGTGGACTATCTTACAGCTTAGTTTTGTATTGTTCTTAGCGGGGTATTGTTACACAACGTTAGTAAATTGTGTCACAATATCAAGGTGCATTTTATTTTTATAATCGGCCTTCTCTCCTACATTCAATGCAGTAAGTTTTTCCAGACCCTTGGTATCGATTACAATTCCCATCAAATCCACCAGTTCCATCACACATTCTACAATCCATAAACGTACGCCCCATGCATGTAGTACACAATGGTGAACTATTAGCTGTTATGGTTTCACTTCCATTATTTTGATTTATATATGCTCGGTCAGAATCCCCTGATTCTTTAATATCTACTACTACATAACCATCCATATAATTCTTGACCAATTTGTAATCTCCACGCTTTATTACTGGGTCTCATATCTAAATTCCAATTGTATTTCTGACCATTACATTGATCTTTTACTTGTACAATATATTTTTTAAAAGGCTTTAGTTTTGTCATTTTATAACCCTTCTAATTTATCTTAATGAAATCTGTTCATATCCCATTTTTTCTTTAATTTCTTCCTAATGTTAACTTCCTTGATGTAACATGATGCATCGTGGGCGTAGGGGGAAAGATTATAACAATTGGGTTTGCCGAAATATTCATCTATATATTCTTGTTCAAATTCAACGAGTTCATCTAAGCGATTGTCACATCTTTCGAGAAGTTCAAACGTTAGGAATTTCCCCTCTAAACTCCACCACCAATCCTCTTGTAGCAAATGATTATGATGGACGCCTTCCTGAAGTTCATTAAAATGTGTTCTCCATCTTTTGCCTACATTCCATGATCTTCCGATATAAAAATTTCCATTTGTTTCATTTTTGATTCGGTAAATTCCACTTTCAAATTTAAAGGAAGAATCATTAAAACTGTTCTGGGTGGACTTACGAGATCGACTTTCAAGTTCAAGCACTTTTAACCAACTTTTAGAATTTACTATTTTTCTATCGATTCTTTTATGCACTGGTTTTTCCGTTTCTTCAACAGGAGCGAAGACTTCATAAACTTCCTTGATCAGAAATCCTTTGATGTAATCTCCAGCCGATACTTCAGTGTGTGCCAATGTCCAAGCTTTTCTATCTGGATTTATTGTCAGATTCCATTCATGCTTTTTTCCGTCAGTAGCAATACTGATAATCCTGTACTTACCAAAAGGTTGAATTTTCATTACCACTGACTCAACTCCATTTCATAATCAATATCAATATTCGAAAAAAATATCCTTTCTCCTGCATGTTAGT
>NZ_JBFUHL010000065.1:0-22041 GCF_056402415.1 Paenibacillus sp. P4_A9 | reverse complement strand
GGCTCTGCTACTCGAACCATCATTCTGACGCTGGATTATCCAGCTTCAGAGCGGCTCAGCTACTCGAACCATCATTCTGACGCTGGATTATCCAGCTTCAGAGCGGCTCAGCTACTCAAACCATCAGTCTGACGCTGGATTTTCCAGCTTCAGAACGGCTCTGCTACTCGAACCATCATTCTGACGCTGGATTATCCAGCTTCAGAGCGGCTCAGCTACTCGAACCATCATTCTGACGCTGGATTATCCAGCTTCAGAGCGGCTCAGCTACTCAAACCATCAGTCTGACGCTGGATTTTCCAGCTTCAGAACGGCTCAGCTACTCAAACCATCAGTCTGACGCTGGAATATCCAGCTTCAGAGCGGCTCTGCTACTCGAACGATATGCAGCTGCACCTTTGCTGGCCGAGCTTAGTCGATAAAGTCGCAATTTAGACAAATAATAGACGCATTTAACGTCATTTCATCCATTTATTTGAAAATAGTAGAGGGAACCGGCCAAAGTCAGTACTTAAAATCCAATAATTTGAAATTCACTAGCATACATCACTCGAAAACTGTCACAATTACAAGCGTTTCCATGATTACTAAGCAGCATATTCGTTACTATACGTTTGCAATTCCCAACCTAATCGTTTATATTTCTATCTTGCTGGCAATCCTATTAACATAGAATTCGGATTTTTTAACAATATAAGCCAGTACATAAATAATGATGAGGTGTACCTAAATGACATTGAAAAAAACGGCTGCAGGGCTTCTTATACTTACGATGGCAGTAACAGGCGCGGCATGTACGTCCAAAGATTCTGCAACTTCACCAACCCCAGCTGCTACAGCAACCGTAGCTCCACAAGCAACCACTGCTGTATCGCAAGATGCAACGAACATGACAGGCTATATTTCTGCTAGAATTGCACGCGAGAAAGTAGATTACTTGTTCGCTGAAGCCAAATCAGCAGATGGCGCTTTCATCGTTAACCCCATTGCTGCGAAAGACAAAGAAACAGCAAAGAAGTTTCTATCCAGCTACATTGACGCTTCGTTGGTAGATATCTTAACGAATCATTATGTAACGGAAACGAAAGCAGGCGCTTCATTCGCTACTAACACCAAATCGTACTTTACTTCCAATATTTTGGCGACAAAGAAAGAAGAAATCACGTTTGATAAAGCGAACACGCCTGAACTCGTGAAGTTCACAACAAAAGATGGCGTTACGTATACGACGAAAAAAGTAAACGATAAATTCCTTCTTTCTGAAGTGAAATAGGTAATGAAGGAACAAATATGGGGCTGTTTACAAGTAGTTTCTCTACTTGTGGACAGCCTCTGGATATGTAAACAAAGTAGAAGTAATATCTAATTAATTAAGAGGCGTACCTTGTATAAAGGTACGCCTCTTTTGTATTGGCTTTTATTGAATCATAAGCCCTTAGTCGCTAAGCACCACAGCATAAATGCAATTATTAAAATTTTGTTAATATAATTGATACGATTGTCCCTAATATTCCTATCCAGAATAAAGGGGCTTTAATAATCCGAATCGAGCTTTTCGTATAATTGGAGTTGTTTCTTCGTTTGTCATCCAAYTGCAAATCAATAATTGAAGACGAATCAGTAACAGTGTGAGCACCACTACGAGGATGGATACCGCTTGAACCTCCGTATACAAAAACTGCGACAATTAATATAATCAAAGATCCCATAAATACATAGTCAGAAAGTTGAGACATTGACATAAAGCACCTACTCCTTTCCTAAAAAGATTATGGTATTTTTGAAAATGAAAATTGAACAATAAAATAATACCATAGATTTTGATGGAAACTTGTCGTTTTTTGCCATTTTATATTTATGAATTCACCAATGTTCAATATTAGTACATATTTTAATATTAACCCCAAATTTCACATTACCTGTACACAAAGAAAAAGAATGAGACTAAAAAGTCTCATTCTTTACTTTAATTACACATATTTAAGATACTATAATTAGCATATGCTTAGCTCTTCTCTTCAATTTCTATTTTGCAAAATAATCGCTCTCATGCAGCCAACTAGCGATTTGGAACGAACGCAGAATATGATCTTTCTCTGCATCCCGCGGCTCGCCAACGAGTGTTCCATCGTTGAGAATTGTGAAATTTTTATTCGTATTTACAAGGATTTTCCCCATCGCTGTTGATTCAAATTTCGCTTTATCAACACCCATTAGGTAGGCAAGCGTCGGTAAAGTGTCAATTTGCCCACCGATCGTGGGAATCTCCTCTCCATCCATCCCTTTGCTGTAAACAATGAAAGGAAGTTGCAGCGTATGCGTTCTCCATGCTTCATTTTCCAAAGATGGAATCGCGTCGACTTGGTCCTGATAGTACTTATGCACACCTGTATGATCACCATAAATGGCGACAACCGATTGATCTAACAAACCTAATTGATCCAGCTTGTCTACGAATGCGCCAATCTGTTTATCTGTGTAGTTAATTGCTTGGAAATAAGCTCCCATGATCGTCTTATCTAAGCTTGGGTCTAGACGAAGCTCCCTGGTTTTCTCTGGTAAATCGAAAGGCCCATGGCTGGATAATGTAATGGCATGAAGCATAAATGGGGATTGAACTACAGCCATTTTATCGCCTAACTGCTTGAGATAAGACTCATCTGACAGGCCAAGTCCTACGGTATCATCTACCTTGTACTTCCTTAGATCCCAACTCGTTTGGTACCCGATATTGTGATGGGCCTCGACCCAGTTCCAACTCCCCGCGGGTTCTGAATGCGTGGAAATCGTTTGATAGCCCATGCCCTCCATTAGCTTTGGAAGCGAATTATACGTGTTGGTTGGATATCGGAAGAAATTCGCGCCCGATCGAACTGGAAATACCGAAGTAGTCGTCAGTAAATCACTATCTGAACTCGTCCCATTATTGACCTGCTCATAAAAGTTAGTGAAATACAAACTGTTACCTAATAAACGGTTAATGTTCGGCGTAATCTCTTGTCCGTTAACCTTCTGACCAATAACGAAATTTTCTAAAGATTCTACCTGAATGACGATCAGATTTTTCCCTTGAAATTTCCCCTTGTAGCTATTATCCGGCAAACCTTCCGCATTATGTGCAAGCCAATCCTGCACCTCCGCGCTTTCTTGATCGGCAAGGTTGATGCTTTTCGCTTCACCGAGAAGACGTAATCCATCATATAGATGATAACCAATGGGTGACATATCTGACATAGATTGAAAAGGTGCCCAACTCAAATTAAAGAACCTCATCTCGCCGTTAGTCGTATCCTTCACATCAATAYGGTAATGGTCATAGGTAACAATCCCTGCAGCTAGTAACATCAGCGTGATAGCTAGGATCGGCTGCCTTCTACGTTCACTTCGGCGTGAAATGATCGAAGAGTTGCTATTACTGAAAAGCGCAATCRCAACAATCACCACGAGATCAACCCATAACCATAAATCAAACGGACGTATAAACGTCCAAAGATTATAATCAAGTGGATTAAATCCATTTGGATGAACAATGAAGCGAAGCGATAGAAACGCTGCATACGCTCTGTAATAAACTAAATCACAAAACAAAAGCAAGCTAAACAGCACCTGAATACCAACCAAATAGATGCGGCGGCCTCGCTTTTTGAAAAGGAGTCCAAAGGCAACAACAAACAAAATAAACATAAAATGCGAGAGGACTGGTGGAATTGTAAAATACATTTTGCCAATATTGATCCCGGCATTGTCTGGCGCATGCAATGCTGCCAGCAAAAGCTGCGACTTCCACAGGATAGCAACGAACGTATACAACGTCAGCTTATGGCTGCTCAGAACGACATGCAGGAAACTTTGAACCGTGGAGAAAACAGTTTTTCTTTTATAGGATGATAATTGCAGCAAAAATGGTTCACCTCATACCTGTTGATTTCAAGCCGATTTTCCCATTTTAACACAMGTTACTATCGCATGTTGCTTACAAATATTGCAATATAGCGACAAGCAAGTATCATTGGATCGTTCAGCAAATAAAAAAGGACCCTGAGACGGGTAAAGTGCCCCAATGCCCCAAGGTACAAGAAACAACCTGAATCGATAATCTTCGACTCAGGTTGCTATTTTCTGCAGCTACAGCTTATTCCATGCCTTCACCACTGCTCGTCCCGCTGTTCGACCGGTAAATAAGCAGCCTCCGAGAAACGTACCTTCCAGCGCGCGATACCCGTGAAGACCGCCGCCACCGAAGCCGCATGCCTCTCCGGCAGCATATAAACCTGGAATAGCCTCTCCCGCTTGATTCAGTACACGACCGGATAAGTCCGTTTGCAGTCCACCCAAGGTTTTGCGACTCACAATGTTCAATCGCACCGCGATGAGCGGTCCATTCTTCGGATCCAACAGACGATGCGGTTTAGCGACTCGAATTAATTTATCACCAATATAGTTACGAGCGCCTCGAATGGCTGTGATTTGTAGATCTTTGGTAAAGGTGTGCTCGATTTCTCGATCCCTCGCCTTGATTTGCCGTTCAATATGGGCAAAATCAAGCAATTTCTCCTCCGTCAACGCATTCATGCCGGCGACAAGCTCAGCCAAGTTCGGAGCAACAACGAAATCCTCTCCCTTGTCCATAAAAGCTTGCACAGGCGCCATTGCTCCCGGCAATGCTCTAGCCAACACTTTACGTATACTTTTCCCCGTCAAATCTGGATTCTGCTCGGAGCCGGAAAGTGCGAATTCACGTTCAATTATTTTCTGGGTCAAAATAAACCATGAATAACAGTACCCCGATTTTTGGATCGCATTTAACGTACCTAATGTATCAAATCCAGGGAAGTTAGGCGCTGGTAATCGCTGACCTCGCGCATCCAACCAGAGTGAGGATGGTCCTGGAAGAATTCGAATACCATGGTTGTGCCACACGGGATTCCAATTCTTGATCCCTTCCGTGTAGTGCCACATCCGATCACGGTTCACAATCCGGCCTCCGGATTGCTCCGTAATGGCAAGCATGCGTCCATCGACATGAGTCGGCACGCCAGAGAGCATACGCTTGGGAGCTTCGCCCAGCCGGCTTGGCCAGTATTGGCGAATCAAGTCATGATTAGCGCCAATACCGCCACTGCTTACGATAACCGCTTGCGCATGGTACTCAAAGTCGCCAATCACCTCACGCGAGCTCGCTTCCCCGCGAGCGGCAGAGCTAGGCACAAGCACAGAGCCTGAAACGCCGGTGATGGCACCTCCGCTTTGAAGCAGCTCGTTCACACGATGACGTGGTTGGTACACAACAAGGCCATTGGCCATATGCGCTCGAATGCGTTGTTCAAACGGGGCGATAATGCCTGGCCCTGTTCCCCACACGATGTGGAATCGAGGTACGGAGTTTCCATGCCCCTCTGCCAGATAGCCTCCGCGTTCTGCCCAGCCGACAACCGGGAAGAAGCGTATCCCCATCGCATGCAGCCACTCACGCTTTTCACCAGAAGCGAACTCGACATAGGCCTCCGCCCATTTGCGTCCCCAGTAGTCCTCGTCGTCTTCGCGATCAAAGCCTGCTGACCCCTGCCAATCCTGCCAGGCTAGCTCTTGCGAATCTTTAATGCCTAAACGGCGCTGCTCGGGTGAATTAACAAGAAACAAACCGCCGAATGACCACCAGGCTTGTCCACCAAAGGATGCTTCCGGCTCTTGATCCAAGAGCAGCACCCTTTTGCCAGCATCCGCGATCTCTGCCGTTGCCACTAAACCAGCGAGTCCTGCTCCAACCACTATAGCATCATAATCCATGATCGAATTCCCCTTTGATTTTTGTCTCTAGATCGCATTTTTCGATCTTTTGCCATACAAATTGCCCCCTTCTGACCACTATAGCCAAAAAGGAGGCAATTTACCGACGGAGATTCCTATTCATTACGAATCCTTAAGATCCTCTTCCATGTCGTCGACTAATGGTTTTTCAAGTGTAAGCTTTTGCGGAGGCGCAGTAGGGAAAACCTCGATGGCCCTAGCCTTGGTGTCACCATAAAGCTCTGTGAAGATCTCTTCAATTTCATCACCGGTCAAATCTTCACGTTTCAACAGCTCTTCCGCAATCTTATGAACGAAATCCGTATAATCCAGCACGAGCTTCTTCACTTCGAGCATCTGCTCTTTGAGCAACTCGTTAATCTGTGGGCGAAGCGCCTTGAGACCATCCGTGCGCGAACCTACCGCTAAGAAGCTGAACAGTTCGTCGCCCATTCCGAGCATCCCCAGGTACGCACCTGCAATTTGGGTTGCATGCTGTAAGTCCGAAGTAACACCATTTAATTTCTTGTGCAGGAATTCATCCTCAACCGCACGGGCAGCCAGACAAACCTGAATTTCTGCTAACATCTCAGAATCACTGCGGTTATACCGCTCGTGTGTCTCCTTTGTAGCCGAAAGCCCCAGCGCACCGCCTCGTCTGACAATGGTGACTTTCCAAACACGTTCGTGAGGCTTAAGCAGGAACTGCGCCACCGCGTGACCCGCTTCGTGATAAGCCACATTTCGCTTCTCGTCATCTCGCATGGAGCGGAGCGGTTGTTTGAGGCCCCACTCATAGGTCTCCATCGCGGCACGGAAGTCCTCATAACTGGCTGCCTGAGCGCCACGTTGATGTGCGATAACGACTGCCTCGTTAACAATATGTTTAATTTGTGCAGGGCTATATCCAATGGAGTCGAGACCCGCTTTTTCCGCGGTGAGTGTTTCGTCCAGCTTTACTTTCTTCAGATAGTATTGGAAAATATCCACCCGACCGTCATAGTCAGGGACATCCACCCAGAGCTGCCGATCGAAGCGGCCCGGCCTGAGCAAGGCAGAATCGAGTACATCTGGCAAGTTGGTAGCTGCTACTGTTAACACGGGCGGCCGTTCTGCTTTTTTACGGCGTAGACCGAGCGAGCGCAGCATTTTCACGATTTTAGAGTTATCTATATTGGGCGGGTCCATTTGCAGAAGAAGTTCGTTGAGCAGGCCAGAACCGCCGCCCATGCCCATCATACCACCCATACCCATGCCACCGCCGCCTTGTCGGCTCATCCCGATAGCATCAATCTCGTCAATAAAGATGATACATGCGCCGTAGACGCGCGCCAGCTTACGTGCTTTTTTATAAATACCCATGACCTTCAGGTTACCGACGCCGAAGAACATATTCTGAAAGCTTGGTGCTGATGCGTAGGCAAAAGGGACTTGCGCCTCATTGGCAATAACCTGTGCTAAATATGACTTTCCAGTACCTGGTGGACCACAGAGCAGCAGTCCGCGAATCGCTTCTCCGCCCATCTCCTTGAACTCCTTGACACCCTTAAGCAGGGTAACAATTCGCTTCGCGTTATCCACAATTTCAGGATTACCACGGTAATCATCCCAGGTGGAGCCCGTCTCTCCTGGCAGAAGCCAATACGTTCGTCCTCGCGCTAGGAACCAGAAGAGCGCTACAAACTGAATGATCATAAAGGCCATAGCCATAACCAGGTTCAACAGTAGGCCGATAATACTAAACGCGACACTCCAATAGGTTGGCCCACCGATCCATAACACCCCGAAAATCAAGGCAATGGCTGTCAGCCAGAGGATCAACTTTCGCCATCTAATCCATTGATATCTCCTCATGGCTACACTTCCTTCATATGATAAAGTTTGAATTTCCCTATGAAATGGGCTTCAATCAAGACCCTGCATCATGCAGGGCCTCCGTTAGATTATTGGAATCTTTTAATGATATCCAACACATACTTGACCATCACAGCGAGACCGCAAATGAAATAAAAAATCACGATAATCCAGCCTGTTGGATCAAATGAAATCATAGATAATAGAACCGTCAGTGGCAGCACATAGTATAGGACATCTTTCAAATAACCTAGCACGAGTGTAGGACCAACGGAGCCTGCCCAAAAGGTTTTGAAGAACGCAATAAGAAAATCAATCAACATGAAGCCAAAAATACCCCACAACGTGTAAATTATCCAGCCCTCAATTGTATTTGTCACTTTTCATCACCACCTTCCTTCATACTATGCTAGGAATTGGGACGGGTGAATGACCAGTAGGCTAGAATGAATTGATTGAAATATTTCTTTTCTATTACTTACTTCATAAAGGTTTATTTTCCTTCTCAATCAAGAGTGTTTTAAGAAAAATATATTAATTTTTTTTGGAAATAAGACCGAAGTATGCCGCGGAATCTCTGAAAATCCACTAATAAAAAGACGCTAGTTCGCGAAGGCGCAACCAAGCTAATGGTATTAAGTGATGGAAGCGATCGAGCGACACCGCGGGGGCGCTGTGTGTCAGATCAGCTAGCTGCGCGGCTTTGTAGCTGGAACATCCAGCTTCAGCGTGTCAGATCAGCTAGCGTTGCGGCTTTGTAGCTGGAAAATCCAGCTTCAGCGTGTCAGATCAGCTAGCTGCGCGGCTTTGTAGCTGGAACATCCAGCTTCAGCGTGTCAGATCAGCTAGACGCGCAGCTTTGTAGCTGGAAAATCCAGCTTCAGCTTGTCAGATCAGCTAGCTGCGCGGCACTGTAGCTGGAACATCCAGCTTCAGCGTGTCAGATCAGCTAGACGCGCGGCTTTGTAGCTGGAACATCCAGCTTCAGCGTGTCAGATCAGCTAGACGCGCGGCTTTGTAGCTGGAAMATCCAGCTTCAGCKTGTCAGATCAGCTAGACGCGCGGCTTTGTAGCTGGAAAATCCAGCTACAGCATGACAGATCAGCTAGCTGCGCGGCTTTGTAGCTGGAAAATCCAGCTTCAGCGTGTCAGATCAGCTAGACGCGCGGTTGCGCACTCATATTTGGCCCAGGCTAAACGCTGCAATCCTCTTTTTGACAACAGAAGAATAATTATTTCCTTTTTTTAACAACCAACACCCAGAAAAACCCATCTAATTCCGAATACTGTAATAAGCTTTACCGACTCAAGCACGCACCGCATAATCGCAATTTTCTACTCATTTATTTTATTAAGGAGAGAAGAAAAAGATGAAGCATTCGCGTATGAAAAAACTGCTAGTCCCCACACTCGCCATCTCACTCGTAATGGGAATGGGGACAACGGCCTTCGCTCAGAACGGTCGCGATGACCACAAAGAAAACAATCACAGCAACAATTCACGCTCCATGTCCGACAAACGCCCAAAACCAGAAATCAAATTTGACTTCAAAGATATAAAGGGCAAAGATTTTGATTGGGCTGTAAGGTACATCATGAGTCTCGTTTCTAGACGCATTTTCGATGGGTATCCAGATGGCACCTTTAAACCGCAAGAAACGGTCACTCGCATCGAAGCCATTACGGCTGCTGTTCGGTTAATGGGGTTGCGTGATCAAGCAGAATCCGATGAGGAAAAGGCGACTAAACTGAATTTCCATGATGCAGCGAATGTGCCTTCGTGGGCCATTGGTTACGTCGCGGTCGCATTAGAGAACGATCTATTCGCTGAATCCGAAACGAACGTCAACCCGAATCAACCAGCAGATCGGTTGTGGGCGACAACGCTCCTAGTCAAAGCTTTGAAGCTTCAGGATGAAGCTGAAGCCAATATGAACGCAAAACTCCCCTTTCCGACTCAGCTAGCGTGCCTGCTGGATCCGTTGGATATGTCAAAGTAGCCGTCGACAAAGGACTCGTGAATGGTTTCGAGGACAATACCTTCCGCCCCAAACGGCTCGTTACTCGCGCGGAAATTGCCGCGTTATTAGATCGCGCAGGCAACCAATTGCCGGACAGCATTGATGGGCTCGTTACAGGTACTGTACTAGCACCCGTGAATGGCAATATACTGACCATTCGAAGTAACGACCAAAACACCAATGTCACACTTGATCCCAATGTGTTTATTTATCGAAATGGCGCTAAAGTGAGTCCATCCGCTTTGCAAACAGGAGATATTCTAAAGATCCGTTCCTACGATAATAACGTCATTTACATCGAAGTCACGTACCCCAATGGCGGTAACCCAACCAATCCAACAACTCCCACACAAGCCATCGGTGTGAAAACCGGCATGGTGGCCGCTCCTGTCACGGGTAACACGATCACCCTCTTGAGTGCTTCACAAACCATCTCACTTCCGCTTAATAGCACTGTGCTCTATTTCCGAAACGGCTCGCAAACGACGGCCGCAGGCATACAAATTGGTGATATCGTAAGCACACGCTCTTACAACTATGGCGTCAGCTATGTTGAAGTGACACAGCCTGTTGGAACGGTTGGAACACCAACCAATTACAATAATGTTGTTTCTGGTACAATGGCTTTCCCGACCAGTGATAATGTACTCCTACTTAGGACGAATAACGAAATTAAAGGATATCCACTCCACAGTAACGCGATCGTTTACAAAAATGGCACACTTACGAACTTAGCCTCGTTGCAGGTTGGCGATGTCCTGACATCCTACGTATATAACAATTACGTAGCTGTTATTGAAGTCACCAAAAGTGTTACACCCGTGACGACAACGGGCGAAATGACGGGAACCATTGTTGGGCCGGTTAACAATAACCTACTCACACTAACGAGTGGCAGTCAATCGTACAGCTTACAGCTTCACGCAAACACATCCGTTTACTTGAATGGTACTCAAACAACGAGTGGTGTCCTCCTGCCAGGTGATGTCATTAAGGTGCATTACTATAACGGTGTTGTCCTCCATGCCGAGGTGAGCCAACGTGCAGATGGAACCTCCTCCTCGCTTCCGACCATTACACAACTTACCGGCACTTTCATTTCTGCATCGAATAATGTCATCCTGATCGTCAGCGGCAATCAAGCGCAGGCCATTACTTTGAATGATAAGGCATTCGTCTATCGCAATGGAGCTTCCGTTAGCGCATCAGCGCTTCAGCAAGGTGACATTGTTAAAATCCGCTCCTATAATAATTCGGCCATCTATGCCGAAGTCACGCAACTCACCAACGGTAACAATCAGAACTTCAGTGTTTCAGGGACTTTTAACAGTGTAACCTTTACGAATCAAGGCAAAATTGCAACAATCACCATCAATCAAACAGGAACGAATGGCAGTAACGTAACGACCACGTACAATGTGTCTTCGAGCGTAACGATCACGGGGAACATTACAAATTTAGTTGCCAATCATGCGATTACCCTGCAAGGTACAGGGGCCGTGATCACGACGATTAACATTCAGTAGTCTCAATGCAAGAAAAAGAGGGTGACTCAAAAGCCATGTTTGTGGCGGGGGACCCTCTTTTTCACATCTGTAAGTGTGTTTTTCACCCTTACTGTGCGAGGCATTCGTTTTCGCAAAAAAACAAAGGAGCTAAGCGAAAATACGTCGCTTAGCTCCTTCTCCATTCATGTCCATACATCACCGCAAATACAAGCTTAGCGGCTGCAGCTTCAAGTCCTTCAACCCAGCGAGCACAAGCCTCGCTACTTCGATCCCGCCCTGCTGCTGGAAATGGGTGTTGTCTTCGACACCTTCCGGGAAATTCATGAATTCGCCTGGCGCCAGCCACATGAATAACCGCTTGGTTCCCTCTGGCCCTAATGCTTCAAACAAGGTCTTGCTGCTAGCAGCAAGATCGATCAAAGGCACTTCTTCGGCCAAGGCCAGCTCTCGCATCGCAATCAGATAATCGCCATGCGTATCGCGCAGGGTACCATCTTCCTCAAAGAATCGCCGCTGCACGGACGTGACCAGAATCGGATACGCGCCACGCTCACGCGCACCATCGATGTATATTTTCAGTGTTTCCTTATAGGTGGAAAAAGGCTCCGTAAATCGTGCTTCATCAGGCTTCTGATCATTATGACCGAATTGGATGAGCAGGTAATCATGGGGCTTGATTTTGCTCCAAATGGTATCCAAGACACCTTCGCGAATAAAGCTTAGTGAACTGCGACCCGACAGCGCATAGTTGGCTACCGCCGCATCTGCTTTGACGAACAGTGGGAGCATTTGTCCCCACCCCGCATACGGATACCCATCCAACGATTGGTCGGTCACGGTTGAGTCCCCTGCTAGAAATAGCGTGCAAGCTGCTGGCGCAGGCTCGATTTCCAACGCATTGATGCGCGGTGCTCTGCCCGTGAACGTCAGCTTAAGCTGTGCATCCGTAACCCATACAGAGAAGCTTGTACGGACAAAATGCCCCGCTGAAGTACGCTGCTTATGAAGCACAAGCCTTCCTTCACCCGTGGTGATCGTCGTTTCTGTTTCAGCGATCTCATCGCCTAATAGGATCGAAACGCGATAGGTCCCGTCAGGGACATCCACCAGAAATGAAGTATCCAGCGGAATACAAAAATCTCTGCGCAACGAGCCAGGTTCATCTCGATCTTTGGCATGAACATTCTTCACGCTGCTAAAGCCATATCCAACCGATTTCTCATACTCATCTTGCGGTGTAATTTTGGTGTATCCTGACTCCGGGTTCTCTACCCCGAAATCGAACTTAAATGCGTGTGTCATCGTAGATTTCCTTTCTAAACACGATCGCTCATCTTGAATGGATCGATAGAGGTTTTCTCACAACGGAATTTCGCCGCCGGGATATAAGGTTGAGCTGGACAAGCGTTTGGGCTGCGGCAGCTGTGTACCGGACAGTCCTTCACCCAACGAAATCGGCCCACTTGCATAAATAGCGGCCGTCTCATCATTATAAATGATCACTTGCTCTGTCCCACTACCATATACATCGGCATGTACGGCATAACCGTTTAGCGGAAATTCAACAACAACATTCATATCACCATCATACAAGGACGGCCACAAGCCGCCACCTCTACGAAAAGCAAGTATCAGATCCGCGGAACCTGCTTCCCACCCCCGGAGAGGCTCGATAATTGTCAGCCAACCATCGGTTTGGCGGTCTTCCTTCCAAATTTCTTGACCCTCACTATCCAAGAGAAATAGGGCATCTTTCCCTTTCAAACCCTTCCCATCATCCTCACGAACAAGACGATCCAACCCTGCTATTTGCAACCCTGGCTTATCACTCCTGAACCTGCCTAGGGCGATATGCTGCGATTCAATGGAACCCTCATAGCGCCACAGCTCCACACCAAATCGATCATACATGACTGTTACACTACCGCCGATCACTAGCTCTGGCTGTCCATCGCCATTCACATCCCCGACCCAGATACAGTCGGCATGATCCTCGAGATTCTGACAGCTCCATAGCTTCTGACCATCATGGTCCAACAAATCATAACCAGCCATAACCTCGTCTTTCCCATCACCATCTAAATCATATACCCATGGGAAATGCCCAGGATTCCCTTCGTGCGTCCATAATAAATTAAAATGACGATCGAACGCCCACATGGTGTGGTAGCGGTCTTTCAGGATGATGTCACTGGCGTAATCGCCACCTGTCAAATTTGCTACGATGATGCAATCATGCGCATGCTCATGCGGCAGCTCGTGCGAAGCCTTCACTTCGCCATTAACTCCGTTCAGGATGAGAAACCGCCCATCCATCACGCATAATACCTCTAACTGACCATCGCCATCGATGTCAGCGATTTGAGCGGGATAGTCCGATCCCGCACTCCCTGCACCCGAATCTGGCTTGCCTGTCTGCCACAGCAGATTTCCTTCCAGATCAAATGCCGTCAGGCATTGCACCTGATGGGGAATATAGCGAACATCCTGTCGATTGTCAGGATGCACCAGCAGCATCTCCATACGGCCGTCTCTGTTCAGGTCGCCTAGGAGCATTTTACAGCGCGGACCCGCCGCACTAATGTCTATTTTGCCAATTAGATTAGGCTCTTTGCTAATAAATCCCACAGCTAATTCCTCCTAAAACCCGTCTATTGGGGAAGCCAATCTGATATCAGCTCAAGTGCGATAATGGTATTCAATGACCATTGCGCAGCCTCATTGGTGTTCATCCAATCAATCTCTTGCAAGGTGTCCACATGCGTAACGATGGAAGCCTCCTGCTGAAGATCAACCTTAGCAAATGAGCTTCCAAGCAAAATGAACCAACACTTCTCCGCTGTCTCATCATCCTGCTTATAAAATGCTCCATACGCTGTGATCGCTGCACTAAGCACTGGATGCTCGAAATTCTTCGTGGAAATCTGACCGTGGGTCAGCTTATCCTTCTGCACCTGTGTTTGGTTATAATACACGCCGAGCTCCGCCATCATGACTTCCCACTCTGGATCCTTCAACATGCCTGCAAGCTCAAACCAAACTTGAGGTCCACCCATACAAATGGCCAAATGTCTTCCCCAGTTATCATCACCCAGCGGCGACAACACCCCTGTTTTAGGATCATACCCGTAGGTTGGTCCGGAAATGAGGCCATAATTCGCATCCTTAATGCAATTGATGCCAACCAAGATTTTATCCCGATACGAAGTATCCTCATACCGCTCCCAACGCGTCATCCAGTTCGAGCTGAAAGCCGCCCAATCCGGTCCTACTCGGATATGCGTGGGATGCTCATCCTTTGGAAAATACGCGCGCATCGGATCCAAATTCACCGTCGTGAAATCGGAATCACGTACCTCATCCATGATATCTCCAATCCGCTCATCGGCGGTCAAATAATAGAAGTAGCGATGCAGACCTGCCATCCCGATCCGAGCCTCCTTGCAGCCGCAGCCCCAATGGACGACATTATGCCTGGAGCCGAGTCCCGCATATTCGCCGAAATGGTACAAATCCACTTCGCTTGTGTGTCTCGTCATCGCTTCCGCCATTCGGAAGATATCCGCTCGCCCTGTACGGAGGAACATGACCCAAAGCCACATGTTAGGCGCAAGCTCGGTATTTTGCCAAGCACAACCGCCTAAATCGTAATTCCACACATGCCGAACGGGATCGTAGCTATGCATGAAATCGCCATAATCCCAGAAGCCATACCACTTCCGCTGCTCAACTTCCTCTTTATAAAAGGCAATAATACCGTCCAGTCGATTCTCCAACTGAGCTTTCACGGGATGGCTTCGATCCGGCAAGCTCCAGTAGCCAAAAGCACCCGACTCGTGATAATACGCCGGCTCGCAAATGAGCAGGGAAGGATTTTGCGCTTCCGCCTGCATGTGCTGAAGAAGCTCCGTATCTGGCGTCTCACGCGTACACCAGAGCAACAATTCACTCGTATTCGCAATCCCATAGGGGGTTGCCCGAAGCTCTTCCGCTCCTTCATACGAGGATTCCACGTGTGTTTCTGTATCATAATGGCGAAGATCCATGGATGTCCCATCGGGGGACCAAAACCAGATCGTAAACGCAGCTTCCGACTCCGCTGTACCGTGTACCTCAAAGCTAGATGGATGCTTCTCCCAGAAGTTGCGCAACCCCACCGCTAAGCCGCCGCCCTCACCGCCTACATAGCCCAAACCGCCAGCGCGTGCACCGTCCGTCACTTTGACCCAGCTGCAGCCTGCCTTCGTCCGCTTCCAAATCCGATAATGCTCAGAGGAATCCTGAACAAGTTTAAAGCTGTCCCATGTCGCTGAATCATCCAACAGCCCCAGGAAATACGCATCTTCAGCGGGGTCAAATGTGGTTAACTCGCCCAATGTTTGACGCTCAAATAGCTCTCTATACTTCCCTTTCGTGCGACGGGTGTGCAGAGTCTTCGGCGACTCGCTGAAATAACCGCGATCACCTGCAAAACGGATATGTCGATTATACTGTGCCCCTCTCATCGGAACCGCAAAGCGGATGCCTAAACCTTTGATGAAATCCTCATGTGGATTCCCATCGTAGTGAAACGTATGCACAAGTTTTATCGTTTCTTGACCCGCATACACATACATTCGTAGTGTAAAAGGCAGCCACGCTCTTGCGCCCGTTGTCGAGCGGAGCCTGCCGTCCAGCTTCACGACAGCCCGGATCGGTCCGTCTTGTTCAACAACAGCTCGCAGAACACGACTTTCGTAAGCTTCTTCACGAACGGTCCGTACGCCAGACGCCTCACTCTGCGCTTCCTTCAAGCAGATCAGCTCGCCGCCGCGGCATATCTCATTGCCATCCCGAACAATACTGCGAAGCCATTGTTTGCCTTGCTTGCCTAATGTGCAGATCATGACCCCTGTATCCAGGGTAATGGTATCGTCCGTTTCCGTTACGAGAATACGGTGATCGGAATCGGGACCCCTGCCTTTTCGAATGGCAAACCCCTCATCTGATCCAGGTTGAATGGCTGCCGCATGAGCAGACCATTTCACACTGCCATCTGGCCAGAAAGCGGTCGGCCAACTTTGCACCGGCACAGCTCCTTGGCCGTCATCCGTTTCCAAACGCAAGGACTCCGCCCGCCCAAGCTCTCCCTCGCGCCAAGGTATTCCCCATGTTATGCCTACAGGTTTAGAGGCCTCTTTGTTTAACCAACGCAGCTTAATTGCCAGATCTGAAGCCAAGCGATCATCTCCTTTTCACATCTAGCCCTATTGTAGGAAGAGGATCTCTTGCGAACAAGCGGACATTATTGCTAAGCTGCGATCGGGCTGTTTGCACTTTTTTGGCGGTATAATACATTGTTGCTTACGAAGTTCGACTGAGCTCTCGATAGCGCGTTGGCGTCATGCCTTCTAATTTTTTGAAAATTCGATTGAAATACGTATGCTGGTAACCCACTTGATCGGCGACATCGTTAATCCGCATTTCCGATTCCCGAAGCAGTTCTTTAGCTTTATCAATGCGCAGCTCGGTTAAATAATCAATAAAGTTTTTGCCCGTCACTTGCTTGAAGGATCTGCTTAAGAAGAACGGATTCGTCCCCGTGTGTTCCGCACAATTATCAAGCGAAATATCCTGTCTATAATTCATTTGCAAATAAATCATGGCTTGTTCTATAATGCGTTTCACTTGGGCATCGGAACGCCCTGACATCTCCTTCATGAAAGGCCTTAGCACTTTTTCCTGAAACCAGGCAAGAATTCTCGAGGATTCCCGAATCTGGGAAAGCTGCTCATATAAATTAGCGCCTTTAAAGAGGCGATTCGGGTTAATCCCGGACACCATAATGGCATGCTGAACATTGCCAAGCAGATGCAGCATTCCTTGCTGTACCTCAATTTCTTTGGCCCCTTTGCAGGTTAAAACCTCCAGGAAAGACACTAGCAATTCGCTCGCTTCCCCTTCTTTTCCAGTCCGTAAAGCTTGAATGAGCTCTCGCTCCTGAGTAAACGGATATTGCAACTCCATGTCTTCATCTCCTGCAAAATTGTCATGCTCCATATCGATAATCTGGTTCACATTCTCGAAGTAGCGATAGCTAACCGCTTGCTTCGCTCGTTCAAATGCGATAGGTACATCAGAGATCAGCGTTACGGGTCGGCTAATCGCCATCGTCATTCTCATTTTCAAAATACGATTGATCGATTGCTTCAACTCTTCGCTAAAAGCTTGGCATACCTCCGAATAAGTTTGACCCTCAGGAAGAATAAGCAAGATGCCTGCTGTTAGATCRTGAAAATTAAGGGTATGACTTTGATCAACGTACTGAGAAGCCAGCTCCTCAATCATATTCACGGCTGCAAAGGTGACAAGTCCCTCTTCCCCGAGCCGGAAGTTCCCTTCCACACTTGTCATTCCAATTAACTGGACGTACAGGACAACGAATTGTTTATTCTTCAAATCCCACTTAAAACGCTCCATCCGGTGGCGTAAATCTTCCTCTGAATACGCATTCAAATATCCTTGGAGTAGTTGATGCAAGAAGCTGTCTTTTAGGTGGGGAAGCTGTTCGCTCAGCTTCGTATTCAGCGCCAAGCTCTCATTATGCATTTGCATCCATTGTGATTCTAATAATGTGAATTCATCACACTGTTGACTATGGGACGAGCTTCCCCCCAGCATCGCAACAAGCCTTTTCACAGGCAAGTAAATGCGTCGAGATGCCAGCCATGCAAGCAATGCCGCAAGCAGCAATACGGCGAGGCTTACCGTGATAATCAGTTTGGAAATAAAGACCACGGGCGACGTGATACTCGAAATCGGCGACGCGGATACGAACGTCCAATCATCTGAAATTCTGGCTAAGCTGCCGTACGAAACCGTATAGGTGGAGCCTTTCCAATCTATGAAAAAGGAGCCTTTTTTGCCGCCTAAAGAAGCAATTTTCTCACGAAGAGCGCCCACAAACGGAGAAGTTGACGTGTTGCCGTTCGCCGAAACGAATAGCTCGCCCGCATTCTGAATCAGAAACGTCTCCCCGCCATCATATGGCGTCAGTGTATTGAGCATATTCGCCACCTTTTGACTATCAAAACGAAACACTAACACACCAAACGGTTTCAAGCTTCCACCGGGAATTTGATGAACGAGTGTTAGATCCTTATTCTCAGGGCGATTTGCATCAAATGACCACTGCGTCCAATAGGTCGTATGTTGACCGTGGATCAGAGGATCATATCTGGTGGCCGTTGCGGCTGTACGTTCATCCATCTTCATATATTCAGGGTTGAATAAAACAGAGCTATTCCCACCCACATACAATTCCGCATGCTTCACCATCGCATTCGAGCCCTGCATAGCAATAAGTGTGCGTGTGATATCCTGTGTGCGTTCKAAATTTCGGACAAAATCATATCCGTTCAGGCTATAGTCGAATTTATTGTCAAACGCCCAATGGGATAGCAGCAGCTCTAGATTGCCTAATTGGTCATCAATATTTTGGGACCGTTGTTCAATTTGCCGATAATGCAGCTGAAGAAGCTCGCTTTCCACGCGCCCCCCTGCCATCCAATAAACGAGCACCCCCATCAAAAGTCCAGGAATACCCGAGACGATAAATATCGTGATCAGACTCTTTTTGTAAAAGCGTCTTTGACCTCCAATCGTATTGTTTAATCTTTTGGCTAGTCCTTCTTTTATAGCTCGTAACATGCTCTCACCAACCGTTCGAAAGTTTAGTTTGGAGCGAAGACTTCACCTTTGAGCGTATAACGATTAGGGTAAAGATGGAAGTTAAATCCCAGTGAATTTACACCACTTTTCCGACTTCTTGGTTAAGCTTCCATGATCCACAACTTATTAATACCTACTATTTTCGATCAAATAGTGCCTTTTATGTCCGTAAGCGTACAACTTGGGCTGTCCCCCGCTTCCCTCCTAACTAAATAAAAAGCCGTGTCCCCAGACACGGCTTCTCCACTTTATTTCTTCGCAGCTGCATACAGATCGTTCATTTCTTTCACCAAATCATCCCCGCCTGATTTCTTCCAAGTTTCGAACGCTGCTTTCAATGCTGCTTCGTCACTTTGACCAACGATGAATTTAATACGTGCATCGTTGATGATGTTATCCAGCTGTTGGCCTTTTTGCGAGTAAACCGTGGAAATGAATGGCTCAACTGGATTTGCTACGATGTTCGCTTCTGCTTCTTTTTGAATCTTCGTCGTTTGCAGACGAAGCGGTGTTTGCTTCACTTTCAAACCGCGATCTTCCGGGATAAATGGCAGCATTTGGTTCAAGCCTTCCACTTCCGATTCGAGAAGAGCCGTATCCTTACTCACCACAAGCGCGTCGCCATCCTTCGTATAATGYTTGCCTTCGATACCGTAGCCAGCTAAGGTTTGAAGCTCAGGCTCATTCATTTGATCCAAGAATTTCAATATGCGCTTGAGCTCTTCCTCTGTTTTCACACTAGATTTCGAAACGGCCAGAATACCTGCAAATCCGGAGGTAGGCAGTGCTTTCAAGCCATTTTTGCCAGTGACGCCAATCATATTATCAACATAATGAATGTTAGGATTATCTTTGCCATCCTTGGCAAGCGCTGCATGAATTTTATCATCCATACGTGCGGCATTGTCTGTTACGTCAACGATAACCCCTGCTTGATTGTTGGCAATGGGATCGTTCCACTTCGCTGAATCAAATACGGCGAAATCTTGATTGATCAACTTCTCATCATATAGCTTTTTCATAAATTTAAGCGCTTCGAGGTATTCTGCGGTTTGAAACTCAGGTACGAGCTTGCCATCCACAACGCCCCATTTGTTCGGCGCTCCAAACCAAAGCTTCATGATATCAAAGCTGCTTGCCCATTGCCCCGTCCATTTGACCAAAACCATGCCATATGTGTCATCCTTGCCGTTTTTGTCGGGATCTTTCTCTTTAAACGCTTTGAGCATATTGTAGAAATCATCAATCGTTTTGGGTGGTTGCATACCGACAGCTTCCAACCAATCTTTGCGATAGTTAATGCCATTTCGACCCAAAGCACGTCCACGGTAAATACCGTAGTTTTTCCCATCAATCGACGAGTTGTTCATAATAACTTGATTCGCTTTGCTGAGATTCGGATAATCCTTCAAATATTTCCCAATTTCCCAGAATGCGCCCGATTTGGCTGCGTTCACGAAACTCGGGTTCTTCACATCACCAACGTAGATGATCTGAGGGAGCTTCCCTGAAGCCAACGTAATATTGAATTTATCTGTGTAGGAAGCGTTCGGCACCCACTCTAGGTGAATGTTCGTATTAGTTTTCTTTTCAATTTCTGTCGTAACTGGACCATCGTCCTTCGGGAAATTCGTTTTGAAGATAGGAAGCATGATGCTCAGATCAAGCGGAGCTAAGTTCTCAGGAGCCTTTGTCTGTGTAGCCGCTTGTGTCGCAGTAGCGGATGACGCAGGTGTTGCTGTTCCTCCATTGCCACTGCTACAACCAACGACGGTTGTCATGACTGCTGTGCCTACGGTTGCTGCAGTTACCCATTTTTTTGCATTTTTCTTCATCTAACATACCTCCCTTAGAATATGGACTTGCCTCTATCTGAATCCGTTACCCCTTGACTGAACCAATCAAGACCCCTTTAGCAAAATGCTTTTGCAGGAACGGATAGACAAACAAAATTGGAATGGTACCCACGACGATAACAGCCATCTTGATGGATTGCTCGGGCGGTTTCACGAAATTCGGATCCATGGAATTGAGATCTCCAGCTGCAGCCTGTGACAGCAACACAATCTGTCTGAGCATCACTTGCAGTGGCCATTTGGCCGGGTCGTTGATGTACAGCAAAGCTGAGAAGAAGTTGTTCCAATGGCCGACGGCATAAAATAACGTGAAGGTTGCCAGTACAGGCATCGATAACGGCAATACAATCCGCCAGAGAAGACCGAGTTCTGTACAGCCGTCGATTTTGGCTGCTTCCTCCAATTCTGGCGGGAGCTCTTGGAAAAAGTTTTTGACAATAATCAAGTTAAAAGCGCTAATCGCGCCAGGAATCATTAACGCCCAAAAGGTGTCCAACATATGCAGCTGGCGAACGACAAGATAAGTTGGAATGAGTCCACCGCCAAACAGCATGGAGAAAATAATTAGATTCAAAACGGTGTTCCGCCCCATTAAGCTCCGCTTGGATAAGGCATAGGCCATCGTTACGGTGAAGAACAGGTTCACACATGTACCGACAATCATGACATAAAGTGAAACACCAATACTCTTCACAATTGTGTCCGTCGAGAAAATAAAACGATATGCCGCTAAAGTAAACGTCTCCGGTATCAGGAATACCGCACGTTGCGTCAGCTCCGCATCCGATGCGAAGGAACCTGCTATAACATAGAGAAATGGCAGAATGGCCACGATGCCAATGACACCAAGAACAATATAATTACTTACATCGAAGATGGTTCCGGGAACGCTCTTATATTGCTTTGCCAAAACCTCTCTCCTCCTTTACCCATAGTATTCGTTTTAGTAAATGCCAGATTGTCCGAACCTTTTCGCTGTCCAGTTCGCACCAAGTACCAAGATGACGCCAATGACGGCTTTAAACAAGCCAACAGCTGTGCTATAACTAAACGCTCCTTGTGTGATCCCCATCATGTACACGTAGGTATCAAATACTTCCGCCACATCCCTGTTCAAAGGATTCAGCATAAGGAAAATTTGCTCGAAGCCATTATCTAAAATATCTCCCATCCGCAGGATGAGCAGGATAACGATCGTGCTGCGAATCGATGGCAGCGTAATGTGCCACAGCTGTCTTAAGCGGTTGGCCCCATCCACAATGGCTGCTTCGTATTGTTCAACATCAACACCAGCCAGAGCTGCTA
>NZ_JBFUHL010000064.1:0-22726 GCF_056402415.1 Paenibacillus sp. P4_A9 | reverse complement strand
CTTCTGGCCTTGCCGCCTGGTATACTCTTAAACTCGTACACGGAAACCTCGTAGCCTCTTTCAACAAGTTCATGAGCAGCGCTCAAGCCAGCAACACCGCCACCCAAAATTACGACCTTTTTCAACACGTTCCCCCCTTGTTTTGGTGTTTTTTGTAAAATTATCTGATCTTTCTATCATATCATTTAGGTCAATTGAAGCATAGAGAAATCCTGATAGAATCCATCCATCAATTTTCCCAGGATGATTCCAAAATGCAGGAAAAAGTTGTACAGTAAAGTCTATAAGGGTGCAGGAACTTAGGCACCATACTCTTAAATTCCTATCTTCTTTCGAATCATTTATAATAAAGTGTAAAAGCACCCCTAACGCCAGAGAGGATGGTTAATCCATGCCCGATCGAATAGGTACACGATACGTGCCAAGTACACAAATCGTCTCTTTCCCTCATGGAACTCTCCATTATGGTGATGATGTATTTCTGACTCGCAAAGTACTACTGTATCGTAAAGCGCTTCGTCACAACCAACTAGGTGTTGACTACATAAGTTCTCTTCAGGATAAAGCCGCGTTTATTCACGACGGATTTCATCACATGCTGGATACGTCTATCGCTGAGGATGCCGTCACCATTATTTTGCAAGCGAGGCCAGGTTCGCTTTTCGTTAATCACATCAACAAGCGCCAATGGACGTTCCAGACCGTCGTAACGATGATGAGTGATTTGGGTGTTTCCTTGCTTGATGCGATGGAGGAAAAGATTACAGGCTTTTCTGTACGTCCTGATAATTTATGGTTAACCAATCAGAATAAACTTTCTGTCATTAACTACTGGGAGGAAGATGAACCCCAGGAGCAAGGTGCCATTGGTCTTTGCCGCTTAATGATTCAGTTACTTACGGGGAGCGAAACGATTTCTGATACGTACGACGTTATGCACACGAGTCTGGAGCGAGCTTCGATCCCAAGTGCTACTATGGAACAAAAATTAGCCCTTATTCGCCTCATCAAATTTATTTGCCATGGGCAATCCTCGCTCTCTTCGCTCGTATTTGGGTTGCGGAGCTTACCACCTTCCGTTCCTAATACCAAAAGTGTGAAGATAGCTGCGCCGATCGTAACACGAGATGTAGAACCGCAGCTTGATGTACAACCTGACTTACATCGCTCGCGTGTTGACAATGAGAGCATTAGCCGTTCATCACGTTCGGCAAAATTGATTGCTCTTAGCTCCGTTTCCGCGCTAGTCATTGGGATCATATCTGTATGGCAGCTATGGCCCGAACCCAAAGTCGTCGAAACCTTCGTCATTATCTCGCCGACACCTACGAGCACACCAATTCCGACTGTTAGCCCCAGTGCTAGCTCCACTGCCAAGCTAGCGAGCACGAATGAAGCCTCCGAGAAAACCGTCGTCCCTAACCTAGTCGGTGAAACGCAGCAGGTTGCTGAGAAAATGGCTTTGGAAGCTGGGCTCCACTATAATTTTGTCATTGAAACCAGCAAGCAGCCTAAAGGCACCGTTACCAAACAGGATCCAAAAGCTGGGACGGATGGCATGCAGGGTGATAATGTGACGTTCTGGGTAAGCAAGGGAGCGCAGTAGTGAGCCATACCACATTTACAGGRAGCAGGGGCGCGGTTGGCCCGAGGAAGCATCACAGGATGGCAACCATGAAAAAAGAGCAATCCAAGTAGACATCTACTTGAATTGCTCTTCTCTTGTTAAGCGTGGAAATCTTGACCTGAACGCACTTCTTTCACATAGCCAGCGCGGATAACGAAGTCACCGAAGTGTTCGTCACCATCACGATCTTTCGCATAGTGAGGAATGATCGTTTGCAGGGAATCCAAGATTTCGGATTCACCAATGTTTTCTTTGTACAGCTTATTCAAGCGGTTTCCTGCGAATCCGCCGCCTAGGTACATGTTGTACTTCCCAGCAGCTTTACCGATAAAAGCAAGCTCAGCTAGCATAGGTCGTGCACAACCATTCGGGCAACCCGTCATCCGGATTGTAATTTCTTCCTCACGAAGACCAACACCTTCAAGAATTGCCTCGACCTTCGTGATCAGCGAAGGCAGGTAACGTTCCGATTCCGCCATAGCGAGTCCGCAAGTCGGGAACGCTACACACGCCATCGAGTTTCTGCGAAGCGCGGAGTAGTGAAGACCATCCGTAATGCCGTGCTCTTTGATCAACTCTTCGATTTTCTTCTTTTTCTGAGTAGTCACGTTACCGATGATCAAGTTCTGATTCGACGTGAGTCGGAAATCACCAGTATGGATCTTAGCAATTTCGCGAAGACCTGTCATCAAACGGTAGTCTCCATCGTCCATGACGCGGCCGTTCTGAATGAACATCGTGAAATGCCATTTCCCGTTGCTTCCCTTCACCCAACCATAACGATCTCCGTTGGATTCGAAATGGAACGAACGAGCTGACTCAAGGTTCCAACCAAGTCGCGTTTGCAGTTCGTTCACGAACCACTCAATCCCGCGATCATCGATCGTGTATTTGAAACGCGCATGTTTACGTACAGAACGGTCACCGTAATCACGTTGGATCATAACCGTTTTCTCAGCTAGATCAACGGCTTGCTCTGGCTTAATGAAGCCGATCACTTGAGCTACTTGCGGATACGTTTTGACATCGCCGTGCGACATCCCCATACCGCCGCCGACGGATACGTTAAAGCCAACCAAGCGACCTTCTTCAATAACCGCGATGAAGCCTAGATCCTGCGAGTAGACGTCTACATCATTGGATGGTGGAACCGCGATACCGATTTTGAACTTCCGCGGCAAATACACGTGTCCGTAGATCGGCTCTTGTTCTTCCGTGTCACGGCTATCGATCATTTTCTCGCCGTCGAGCCAAATTTCATGGTAGGCTCTCGTACGCGGATCCAAGTGGTTAGAGATGCGATTCGCCCACTCATACACTTCACCATGAACCTCGGATTGGTACGGGTTCGGGTTACACATCACGTTACGATTCACGTCACCACATGCAGCAAGCGTGCTGAGCATGGAGGCGTTCACTTCTTGAATCGTTTTCTTCATGTTCCATTTGATGACACCGTGCAATTGAAAGGATTGACGCGTCGTAAGACGAATCGTCCCGTTCGCATACTTCTGTGCAACGCGATCCATCATCAACCATTGGTCAGAGGTTACAATACCGCCAGCAGCACGTACGCGCAGCATGAACTGGTAGGCAGGCTCTAGCTTCTGTTTCGCACGCTCGTTACGAAGGTCACGGTCATCTTGCATGTAGCTGCCGTGGAATTTCATCAAACGGTTATCATCCTCGGGGATGGAACCTGTGATGCGATTCTCAAGCGTTTCTTCTAGACTTCCGCGTAAGTAGTTACTGCGGATTTTAATTTGTTCTACATCGCTATGTGGAGCACTATTCTTCGATAGTAAATTATTTTCTGACATCTTGAGCTTTCTCCTCTCGTGATCGCGGGGATCCTATTTTAATAAACATCCCGTTGATAACGTTTTTGCTGTTGCATATTAGCCACATATTRCACGGCTTCGTCGTTGCTTAATCCGCCCTCTTGCTCAAGAATCGTGATTAGAGCGGCATTTACATCATGAGCCATTCTCTTCTCGTCGCCACAGATATACAGAACAGCGCCTTCTTGCAGCCATTGATACAGCTCACGGCTTTTCTCTAGCATGCGATTCTGAACGTATACCTTCTGATCCGTATCACGGGAGAACGCTACATCCAATTTCGTAAGCACGCCATCTTTCAACCAACGCTGCCATTCAACTTGGTATAAGAAGTCTGTAGCAAAGTGCTGATCCCCATAGAATAACCACGTTTTCCCTTCAGCGCCCGTCTCTTCTCTTTCAGCAAGGAATGAACGGAATGGCGCTACGCCAGTACCAGGTCCAATCATGATGATTGGCGTTTCTGGATTCTCAGGCAGCTTGAAGTTCGGGTTGCTTTGAATGTACACTGGCAACGCTGCGCCCGATTGTGCACGCTCAGCAAGGTGAACGGAGCAAACGCCATAACGGTTACGTCCATTGGCTTCGTAGCGTACTGAACGCACCGTGATATGCACTTCATCAGGTGAAGCTTTGGACGAACTAGCAATCGAGTACAAACGCGCAGGCAATTTACGAAGAACGGCTACGAACTGGCTAGCAGACACACCTTGTAGGGAGAAGTCTTRCACCAAATCAAGCAGATCGCGACCAGCGATGTATGATTTCAACTCAGCTTCATTGCCAGCAGCAACAAGCGCTTGAAGTTTATCGTTTGAAGTAAGCTTTGCCACTTGCTCCAGCAATGGTTTCGTCAATACCGTGATTTCGTAATAACGAAGAAGTGCTTCTTGCAATGGACGTTCTTCGCCATTTTTGTTAACAGCAACAGGCGTGCTTGCATTCCAATCCATCGCTTGAATCACTTCATTGACAAGACGCGGATGATTTTCTGGGAATACACCCAAGCTATCGCCTGGTTCATATTGCAGATTGGAACCCTCTAAGGAGATTTCCACATGGCGCGTTTCACGATCGGAGCCGCGACCATTCAAGTTCAAGTTCTCAAGTACTTCTGCTTGGAACGGGTTCGTTCTGGAGTATTCCGACTCAGCGGAAGCAGCACTCCCACTCACGGGTGCAGCGCCACCAACGGAGACGCTAGCGGATGCAGCATTCAAAGTGTTCAGAACACCAGACACCCACGCCGCAGCAGGCTCATCGAAATCAACATCACAATCTACACGATCGACGAGTGACTTCGCGCCAAGCTCTTGCAAACGCTTATCAAAATCCTTACCAGTTTGACAGAAGAATTCATAAGACGTATCGCCCAAGGAAAGAACAGCATAACGAAGTTCTTCTAATTGAGGCGCTCTTTTGCTATGAAGGAATTCGTAGAATGAGATCGCATTATCAGGCGGATCGCCTTCACCATGTGTACTGACAATCATGAGTAGGTTTTGTACCTTTTTCAGATTGTTCGGTTTGAAGTCACTCATCGAGGAGAGYGTTACTTGGAACGACTGCTCTTCTAGTTTTTTAGCTAGCTTTTTAGCTAATCCATGGGAATTACCTGTTTGTGATCCAAAAAGGACCGTAACTTCTTTGGAAATGACAGGTTGACTCGCTAGCGCCGTTGGTACGGAAGCACCAGGCGCTGCCGCAGAAGTTGTCGAACCTTGCTGAGCTGTTAGATAGCCACTCAACCAAATTCGTTGCATATCTGTTAACGTTGGTAGGACACGGTTGAGCAATTCAACTTGCTCTTGGTTAAAAGGACTGTTTAAGACTTGAAGTTCCAACAAAATCCACCTCATCAGCATGTATTGATAAGCTTTGCTATTTTTCGCACTATTTTTTACTCTCCATTGAAACATATCATTGTGCACACAATAGGTCAATTAGAATCATCTTATGAGACTTATAAGGGGAATTGATATATGGTTAATTGCTGACCCTACGGTCATCGCTTTCTCGACTTGCTCCCTTTTCTTGAAAACAAAAAATCCCCTACCGTGCAACGCCAGGAGTTTCCTGTCCGTCACATTGTAAAGGAGTCATATCTTTTTTAAACTCACCGCACGCGGTGAACATTATCTTGTACTTTCTAGGCTGTTTTCTCGGAATAAACTAATCTGTCTTGCTTGAATTTCTAGCAGTAGAAATATGAGAAATTCCTTACTCAGCTTCATCCGGCTTGCATTTATATATGCATCAACAAGTGTGTCATTGGATATGGCTTTTAAATCATCGCGATCATTCATTGTGCAACAACCATTTCGGGTTTTCTTCAAGCATCGACATCATTTTTTTCATGGATTGTTGGATTTGTTCATCGGAGGGCAAGCACATACTGCCATAAGATTGCTGTACAACATCCGTTAAGACCGAATCAAAAATGCCATTAAACTGCTCTGTTTTCACACGAACCCCTCCTGATTTTCATTTATTTGGAAATTTCTACTACCATCTTATCTCGAAATGAGCAAGAAAACAGCGCATTTTTTTTTGCATCCCTTACGTGTTTTTTTTCTATATTATGTAATTTTATTTGCATTCAGGTTAATAAAGGTCCCAAAAGGAAAACCAGCGGCTTCAAAAGAAGCCGCTGGTTTCACATGTCATTTATTCACGATGATGCTGATGATGCTCAACAATGCTCGATGCTTCCATCAGTTCTCGCATTACGTCCGAACGCAACTGTTGATTCGTAAATTCACCTTTTACAAATAGATGCCCCTTCTCACTGGAGGTATAACGTGGCGGAAGTCGGTTCAGCGCTATTGCCAATATATCATCCTGGCACGTTAAACAATCACACTTCAATTCATAATTTCTCCGAAACTCTTCGAACAAATGAGTAACCACGGTTTCCATTGCGTTGATGACAGCCATCTTGTAACTCTCCCTCTAGGAACCTTCGTTAGGTCTATTATACTCGATAAACCTAGAATGACAAAGTTAAGGAGTTTAGTCTCAAGCATGTACGCGAATTTGATAGATTCCTGAGCCAAGTTCGAAGGATACATCGCCTTCTGCTTCCCGAAGGGTATTAATACCCGATACGGCTTCTATCTTATGACCATTGCAAGTCATTTCCGAAATCGTCGTCCTGCATAAGAATGCTTCTCCAGTCGTATTCGGCGGGAGCTGGAACGTATAGCTTACCGCACCAYTCTCTTCGATTGTCCACTCACTGCGAACCAACCCATAATTCGTACTAAGGGATGCTTTGGCATAAGCGAGTCCAGAATCTGGCCGCGGTCGGAAGACCACGCGTTTGTACCCTGGCTGCAGATCATCTGAATCCAAACCTGCCACTTTCCGATATAGCCAATCGCCAATCGAACCGTAGGCATAATGATTGTAAGAATTCATTTTATCACTCCAGAACGTACCATCCGGTTTGATGCCATCCCAGTGCTCCCAAATCGTTGTAGCCCCTTGATGGATCGAGTACAGCCAGGATGGATAGTCTTCTTGCTGAACAAGCTTAACAGCCACATCATGATAGCCATTCTCAGACAACACATGGCATAGATAAGGTGTGCCGACAAAGCCTGTCGTCAAATGGTAATTCTGCTCTATTACATACGCAGCCAGGGTTGCTGCCAAGCGCACTCGTGTGCTTCCTGTTACAAGTCCGAACATCAGCGGAAGCACATGTGCTGTCTGTGTGTCTCCAGCCAACCTGCCGCTTGGCGTCACAAACTCCGTTGTAAAAGCTTCCACAATACGCTCATAGAGGGCTGAGAACTCCGCGACATCCGCTTCGCGTCCTAGCACTTCAGCTGTTTTGACAAATAATGAAGTCGAATAGGCATAGAAGCAAGTCGCAATTAAATCTTTGGGCGTGGCCCCGACATAGCTGCCCTCTTTGGCATCCAGTCCCAGCCAATCGCCGAAATGAAAGCCGGTCTGCCACAAGTATTCATTCTCTCCTTGTTGTCGGATGTAGGTAATCCATCCTTTCATACTCTCATACTGCTCTTCCAGAACCCGCTTATCCCCATAAACTTGATACAAAGTCCAAGGACAGATGACAGCTGCATCTCCCCACGCAGCAGAGGAATGTTCATGCTCTCTTAGAACGTGCGGGATAACGAAAGGGACACCGCCATCCTCGCATTGGTCCGCTTTCAGATCTCGCAGCCATTTGCTGAAAAAGAGGGCCACATCATAGTTAAAAGCGGCTGTTCGAATAAACACCTGCGCATCCCCCGTCCAACCGAGCCTCTCATCACGCTGCGGACAGTCCGTCGGCACATCAAGGAAATTGCCCCGCTGTCCCCAAACGATATTACGCTGAAGTTGGTTCAAGAGTGGATGAGAACATTCAAACGTCCCTTTCGCCGCCATATCTGTATGGATAACCAGGCCCGTGAAGCACGAGGTATCGAGGGCTATTTCCTGCGGCCAACCGACAACTTTGACATAACGGAACCCTTGGAAGGAGAAATGCGGCGCATAAGACTCTTCCCCTTGCCCATTACACACATAAGTAACTGTTTGCTTCGCCGACCGCAGGTTCCCAATGTAGAAATTACCTTGTGCGTCCAGCACTTCAGCATGCAGCAGATCAATGCGTGTACCCGCAGGCAGGCTTACACGCAGATGCACTTTTCCAACCATGTTCTGCCCAAAATCAAGCACTGTTTCGCCTAACGGGGTTTCAATGACAGCAACAGGCTTCAGCTGCTCCGTCACGCGAGAAGGATCATTCTCCTGCATGATGAGCATTTCTGTGCCATAGTTCAGTTCAACTACAGGAACCCATGATGAGTCCTCATAATTCGGCAGACTCCAACCCGAATGCGCTAATCCAGCATCGTAGATTTCGCCATGATAAAGCTCTGACATTCGGACAGGCCCGAGTGAAGCTCGCCAGGAGGAATCACTGCTCACGACTTCCTCAGAGCCGTCCTCGTAGACGATATGCATTTGCATAAGAAGCGCTCTAACGCTTCCGTAAATATTCCGCTGATTATCCCACCCTAAGTTTCCTTTAAACCAACCATTTGCCAGCACCGCACCGATAGTATGCTGATTCCCTGACGTCAGCTTATTCGTAACATCGTAGGACTGAACCTGCAAGCGATGCTTGTAACTTGTCCAGCCTGGTGTAAGCTCCCAATCGCCGACCCGCGCACCATTGAGTTCTAGCTCGTAGACACCGTGACTTGTTGCATAGATCGTCGCCTTACGGATCTGCCCGCTTACGGTGAATGTTTTTCGAAGATAGTAGGCTTCTTCTGCATCTGGATCTAATCTTGTTGGATCTGGTGTAATCCATTCCGCTTGCCAATCCGATGACCGAAGCTGTCCCATTTCCCAGAAAGCGATTTCACTCCACGGCGATTCAAGGCCGGACTGACTCCATACTTTAACACGATAGAAATAGCGGGTCCGCGGAAGAAGCTCTGGTCCTTCGTACGTAATAAGCACGGATTGATCCGAAGTGATTCGAGCCGTGTCCCATACCAAATTCGTTGGTTCGAAATCACTAGATTGCATACTCACCTGAATGCGATAGGCAGCTTGCTGGATAGCGTTGGTGTCAGCTTCGAGCTGCCAAGTAAAGCGTGGCTGCGGGGTATCCAATCCAACTGGATTGACTCTGTATTCACAATGCAAAGCTGAAATTCGAATGGTACTCAATGGACTTCTCCTCCTAGATACACGGAACGCGTTGTGTGTGATGTGCATTTAGCTTTTCTGCACCTTTACGTTCTATTGTAGAGGATCAAACCCGTTAATATTAAGGTGGATCAAGACATTCTCATGGGTCAAATACGACATTTTCTATTTTATTTTCCGATACCCTTAATTTCCATGTCCAAATCGAATAGTATAAAGTTATATCGAACTCATAGAATGGAAGGCGTTAATTATGCTGCAAAAAACACATAGTGTTGCTGGAATGATTGCTGCCGAGCTCGTTCTCATTCAAAGCGACATCAGCTTCTTCACTTGGGATGCCGCAGGCTCTCTTTTACTCGGCTGCTTGGCGGGTACATTAGCCGACGTCGATAAGCCTGGCTCCACCATGGCCAAGGTGTTATTCCCTTTATCTGCGCTGCTTCATATTTTGAAAATCAAACATCGAACATTGACGCACTCTCTGCTTTTTATGGCATTGCTCGCTGTGATCAGCTTACCTCTGAACCCTTTATATTTCTGGGTATTCCTCCTATCCTATGCTTCACACGCCTTCATCGACCTTCTGAATGATCGGGGCGTCCAGTTGTTCTGGCCTATTCCATTCAAAATACGACTACTGCCCAAATGGTTGGCGATCGACACGGGCTCAGCGAGTGAAACCGTTTTTCGCTGGTTTCTATTAGTAGCCTGTCTGGCAATTCCGTTCTGGCACTACGTGTTACCGTATTTGCCTTATTAACGGGGTGTGGCTTACAAAAAAAAAAGGATGCACGGATCATTTGATCAATCCGTGCATCCTTTTTAACCATTATGTCACTTGCATGCCAATGACAAGTCTGTTTGTTATTTGATTATATGCCAAGCGATATTTTTTCCCATTGTTGAGTTTAAATTTTGCAGCATTATTCGCTGTTAATTGAAAGAAAATGTCCGGAGTCTCTACACCACTTTTCAAGATTCTAAATGTTTGGCATACGCCTCCACGTCGGACGGTTATCGTTTTTATAGTACTTTTAATCCCAAAAGCATCCATAAATGGTCCACCCAAAGTAATGGTGTTTTCGTGGAGTCTATTCCGATCGAGAAGAAATTGAGCCGTGCCACGGGTCACAGGTGCTCTGAACATTCTCATTATGTTCGTATTTTCATTGAATACAAGCAAATAGCGCTGTTCCTCTTTGACTTTGAAGAGTCGGGCTGTATTCGTATTTAATGCAGCGATATGGAAATCGCATTCCGATGCATCTCCTTTAACAACACGCATCCGCTTCTTGATGTTACCCCGCTGGAGAATAACGATAGAACCATCTGGAATTCTAAACAGACTAGCTGCGGGGCCGCCCCCGCATTCATTAATCAAAATCGTAGTTGCATTTAATTCTGACGAGATATTAATATCAACAAGTCCTCTTAAAATCATGTTCATCCCACCTAAATAAATTAAATAGCTTTCAATTTATTTATACGTAGAATTAAAATAATTTCTTGTATTCTTGTTACAAAACATAGTTTAAACAGAATAATATCCCATCCACTATTTCATAGGTAATAGGCCGCCACAAATAATTCCTCAGTCCGATTGCTTTACTTGTCTCGAGTACTTTAGTAGTATAGCTAATATCGAATGAAACGAGGTGCTTGACGTTTGTCTAATGATGAAATCATTTTGACCCCTGAGGGTTTACGCAGTTTAGAGCTAGAACTTGAAGATTTGAAAACAGTGAAGCGTAAGGAATTAGCAGCCCGTATCAAATTGGCGATTTCCTACGGCGATCTAAAGGAAAACAGCGAATACCATTCAGCGAAGAACGACCAGTCTTTTATGGAAACACGCGTGCTAACGATTGAACGGATGCTCAAAAAGGCCAAGGTCGTGAAGAATACCGGCACATCCAAAGTACAAGTTGGTTCCACCGTTGTATTGAATGATGTGGAATTTGYCGAAAAAATCGAGTACAAAATCGTTGGTTCTCAAGAAGCAAATGTCAACGAAAATAAGATTTCGTATGAAAGCCCGCTTGGTATTTCCCTCATGAATAAGACGGTTGGCGATGTGATCAGTGTGAACGCGCCGATGGGCATCATTAGTTATGAGTTGCTCGAGATTCGTATTTAAGAAAACACAAAAAGCAGTCAGTAACTAGAAGTTCTAGTTATTGACTGCTTTTATTCATTTCGCGGCTTGGAGGAAGGCTAGCGCCTTTTCCATCTTCTGTATGTAGGCGGAATCCGTACTGGAGCACATCCATTTCACATGCGCACTCCCCGTTTCGAGCAGCTGGTCGCTGTCCTGCAAAACTTGCATTAAGCGATTCACAGTCCCTCTGCTTCCATCCACAATTTGAATGTGACTAGGCAGCAGTTCGCTTAACATCCCACTATAGAATGGGTAATGTGTGCAGCCCAGTACTACGGTTCCATAGGCACTCAGATCAAAAGGGGCCAATTTCGTCATAAAATAGTCGATCATCTGCGGGCCATCCACGATGAGATTTTCACAAAATTCCACAAGCTCCGGCAAAGGAAGCGAATCTACCATCCCCATATCATCAATCCGGGATACTAGCTCCCGGTATTTAGCCTGCTTCAGCGTAAGCGGTGTAGCGAATACAAGCACTCGTTTGCCTGATGAACGATTCATCTCAAGGGCTGGCTTTACCGCAGGCTCCATCCCAATGATGGGCAGCTTGTAGATTTTCCTTAACTCGGCGATCGCGATACTTGTGGCTGTATTACAGGCGATCACAAGCGCCTTAATCTCTTCTTGGATAATGGCATCCACCGATTGCTTGACGAAGGTCAGAACCTCATCCTTCGATTTGGTCCCATAGGGCACATGCGCTGTATCTGCAAAATAAATAAAATCCTCATGAGGCATTCTCTTCATGGCTTCGTTCAAAACCGTAATTCCACCTAGACCTGAATCAAAAAAAGCAATTTTCATCCTATTCACCCTGTTTATAATCGTTCTCTCTTACAGAAGTCCTGCCGTGATAAGTCCGTTGCGTACGCCCTCTTCATCTACATGTGTTGTAACATGATCGGCATAAGGCAATAAATCTTTGTGCGAATTGCCCATCGCGATCCCGAAGCCTACAAAAGATAACATCTCCATGTCATTCAAACCGTCTCCGAAAGCAACGGAATCTTCTGGCTTCAAGCCTAGCAACTCCAGCATCGCGGCGATACCTTGTGCCTTGGAACCGCCGGCAGGTAACACATCCATCGCATGTTCGTGCCAACGAATGAGCTTAAACTCTGAAAGCAGCCCTTCATACAGATGTTCATCCTTCGCTTCACAGTGAAGAAAAACTTGATAAATATCATTCGATTTCCAGAAATGCGGGTCATAATTGGGTAAATCAACTTTCAATGAGGATACGGAGCTATGTACAAAAGGATGATCTTCCGCATCCGTCGCAAACGCATGCTCACCTTCAAATACGAGCGAATGCTGGTGCGCCGCAGCCAGCTCTACTAAAGCTTCGATCGCGCTCCTCGCGATTACGCGGTGGTAAAGAGGCTCGCCTTTGTAAACTGCGTATCCACCATTTAAGCATACATAAGAATCAATGCCAAGCAACTCAGCCAGTGGCTTAATGAAATAAGGAGCTCGTCCCGTTGCAATAACAGGCTCGATCCCGCTCTTTTTCAAATCGTGAATGGCCTTAACGGTGCTTGCTGGCACCTGCTTCTCCTCATTAACTAACGTGCCATCAATATCAAAAAAAACAATTTTGTACACAGTAGGGGTCTCCTTTTCATTCGGAAGCAGCACGCGGTGCTACACCATGTCTCTTTCTCTCAATTAAACACCAAATACCGAGAAAAAACAAAGAAAAAAGAGAATCCCTTGGGCTTCTCTCCCATCTTGCTATACGATGCTGTCGATGATGCCATAGGTTAACGCCTCTTCCGGACTCATATACCAGTTCCGTTGATGCTCCTTCACACGAGCCAGCTCTTCGGCTTGCAGACTCGTTTTGGACAAAATGCATTCATCATAGATGTTTTGCAGCCTCTGCGTTTCATCCACGCGATTTTTCAAGTGCTCCAAATGTCCATCAATATGCGTGGAAACGGAGTGATACATGAAGGTGCTCAGCCTTCCTGCGTACCTTTTGTGCCCGCTGACCGCGATCAACAGACTCATACTTGCCGCTAGTCCATATACATATGTGTGTACGGGCGTTTTGCTGTTCTCCATCACATTGATAAGACCGAAGCCATCGTAAACGCTGCCGCCATTACTATTAATGATCAGGTCGATTGGTACGCGTTTATAATCCTTTTCCTTCTTATCTTTGTCATCATCATATTGATTAATTTTAATAATTTGCTCGACAATCAGTTTCACAGAGGTCTTATTGATGCCATCAAAGAGATATAGAGTTCTGTCACTCATAACATGCCTCCTGTCCGTAAGGCCTTGTATTACAGTAGTCTATTCTCGACTTTTACACTTTGTAACACGTTTGGGACAGTTTTCAGATTTTTGGGCGGAAAAATAGGAAATAAAGAGCCCGATGCGAGTACACACCAATCCACAACAAGTATGGAAGTTCAGACGTCACTCCCTCGCCATACACCAAACAGTTGCCCATATGATTCGGATTTGAGATAATGCTCATAGTGAAAATAGATGAATGGGAGTGACATCCGTGGACAAGCAGCAACAGAAGAAACAAACTTTAGCCTTTATTGGATCTTACGCCGATGCGAAGAATCCGGGAGTGTATACGGCTCAATATGATGCAGAAACGGGAAGCTTATCACTTACACATAACGTATCTGGATTGCAAAATCCAACCTTCCTAGCTGTTGATACAGTAAATTCCAGATTATATGCATTAGGAGAAGGTATCGGTACGGAGGGTCAGAAATGCGGAGCAGCATTTGCTTACACGATCGAGCCCGTGACAGGTGAATTAACGCTGCTTAATCAGGAAAACACATTGCCCGCCACTACATGCCATATCCAGCTAGACAACACGAATCAAGTCGTGATGGTGACTAGCTACCACGGTGGCATGGTTGGCTTATCTCCTATTTTAGCCGATGGTCAGATTGGTACTTCTGCAGACATCCAGCAGCATCTAGGCTCGAGTCTTCTTCCCGTACAGGATCGGCCTCGTGCACATTCCGTTTTTGTGGATCGTGCGAATCGCTACATAGGAGCCTGTGATTTAGGTCTTGATAAAATTATTTTATACAAACTCGATCTTGCTGCTAATCGCCTTGTTCCTCATGAGGAAGTATCTGTTACACCTGGTTCGGGGCCTCGTCATTTTGCCTTCCACCCGTCTTACCAATACGGATATGTGATTAACGAACTTGGTTCTACGGTTACAGCCTTCAGCTATAATGAGGAACTAGGTAAACTGACAGAAATCCAAACCATTCCAACACTGCCTGCCTCCTACGATGGCGAAAATAATGGATGCGCAGACATCCACGTCTCACCAGACGGACGTTACCTTTATGGTTCCAACCGCGGACACGATAGTATCGTTGTGTATGCCATTGATGAACATAATGGAAAACTGACACTGATTGAACACGCACCAACCTTAGGCAAACATCCACGAAATTTCGGGATTTCGCCTGACGGACGATTCGTCATTGTAGCGAATAAAGACTCCGATAACATTGTTAGCTTTGCGCGCGACGAAGCAACTGGGAAGCTTGTCCCAACAGGCAGTGTTCTTGAGATGTCTCAGCCTGTATGCATCAAGTTCCTTCCAGTAAAATGACACCTTTTACGGAGAAGGTTCTCCAAGTCATTCGATCCATACCCGAAGGAAAAGTAATGACATATGGACAAGTTGCGCGGCAAGCTGGAAGCTCAAGGGCAGCCCGGCAAGTCGTGCGGATTCTGCATGCGATGAGCAAAAAGCACCGTCTTCCCTGGCACAGAGTCCTCAACGTCCGCGGAGAAATCGCGATTGGGGATGATGAGGGTGCGCAGCTGCAACGGTTTTTGTTGGAGTCTGAGGGTGTTCATGTAGCGGAAGATGGGCTTGTGTTGCTTTCGGATTACCAATTTCATACGGAAGAGGATTGATACTGAAGTAATGAAGGAATTTCTCATGCTTCACGATCCGGATTCATAATGATATGCTAATCAAAATTAATCATAGCTGGTCGTGAAGAACACGCCGCTTTCATCATGATTTCAAAGGAGTTCCTCCTTTTCGAAATCGTGGTAGAGCGGCGTTTTGTTTTTGAACCCGCAGAAGGAGGATAGGAAAGATGAAATTCGAACAAGCATTCGATACGTTTATGGCACAACAAATTGAGGGGGAAACCAATAAACGAAGGAGAGAGCGGTTAGAACGAGGACTGGGACATGGTGAGACCGAATTACTTCGGTCAATCTGGTATCCAGCCATAGGAAACTTCAATGATTTGTACCCAGAATGGGAGGTGCGTGATTATGCAAATAAGTATCGCTAATTGGATCTCGCATATATGCCAGAGATGCGAGGTCAACAGTACTCCCCATTGCATATCCTTCCATTATTGAATCGCCGAAACAGTGCCAACAACTCATCCTTTCACTTGTTGRCAAATTCATTTCGACCGACGTCCCCTCGACACTATCATAGTTAGAAAGTGAGATCATTCGCTATGCTCGGAGATCGCCGTTTCCCATAACCGCCGCCGAATTGTCATCGCATCTAAAAATCAGCACAAAGCACACGAGAACACTCTTGCACCAATTGACTGAACAGCGGCTTTTAAAAGTAGCTAGCGGCAATGTGAGATTGCGCAGCTATCAGCTTAACTTGTAAAACTAGCAAGAAAAGTTGAGGAGGCTCAATCGAGATACGGAACGTTTAGCTCAGATTGGTGGGGAGGCAGGGTGTCGTTGCATGAACTAGCAGTAGTAGCGTGCTTCAGCAATTAAAACCAAAAACCCCACCTCGGACGAAGTGGGGCAATCATTTATATATGGAACTGTTGTGCCTAAACCTTACGTGAAGTCATCTTCGCTTGCGTCAGCAGCATCAAGTAATCATAGCCGCCTGCTTTGGAGTCGGTACCCGACATATTGAAGCCGCCGAATGGATGCACGCCAACAAGTGCGCCCGTACATTTACGGTTGATGTACAAGTTGCCGCAATGAACAGTTTCCAATGCTTCCGCTATACGATCTTCGTCTGTGGAGAAATAGGAACCCGTCAACCCGAACTCGGTGTCGTTGTACATTGCAATCGCTTCTTGCCAATCCTTCGCTTTCGCAAGCGCAAGCACAGGTCCAAAGATCTCCTCCTGCATCAAGCGTGCTTTGCCGCTTACATCACCAAACACAGTTGGCTGAATGTAGTAGCCATTACCTTCTGCTTTACCGCCACCTGCCAGCAACGTACCTTCACCTTTACCGATTTCGATATATTCCAAAATTTTGTTGTATGATGCTTGATCAATCACCGGTCCTGCCGCGAAGTTCAACTCTGGCAAACCGCTTTGTAGTTTGTTCGTGTAAGCAACGACCTTCTCCACCACTTCGTCGTAGACAGATTCTACGATAATGGCGCGGGAGCCCGCGGAGCATTTCTGACCTTGGAAGCCGAAAGCCGATGCCACAATTGCAGCTGCAGCCGCGTCAAGATCAGCGGTTTCGTCAACGACGATACCGTCTTTACCACCCATTTCAGCAATCACACGCTTGATCCAAATTTGACCTGGCGCTACGTCAGCAGCAAGTCTGTTGATACGTAAGCCGATCTCTTTGGAGCCTGTGAAGGAGATAAAACGCGTTTTCGGATGCGTCGTCAAGTAGTCGCCTACCTCAGCGCCACTGCCTGGGATGAAGTTAATAACGCCAGCAGGCAGACCTATTTCCTCCATCAAAGCAACAAATTTGTGCGCGATCACAGGTGTCGTGGAAGCCGGCTTCAATAATACAGTATTCCCAGAAACAACAGCAGAAACCGTCATCCCAACACAAATCGCTAGCGGGAAATTCCAAGGTGGAATAACAACGCCCACACCAAGCGGGATATAGGAGATTTGGTTATTCTCACCAGGGATTCGTACCAATGGCTGTGTCTCATTAATTTGACTTAAACGGATCATCTCACGCGCATAGAACTCGATGAAATCAATCGCTTCTGCCGTATCAACGTCAGCTTCTACGTAGTTTTTGCCGGACTCAAGGATCATCAGTGCCGAGAATTCATGCTTCCGAGCACGCATAAGTGCTGCTGCTTTGAACAAGTACTCCGCACGCTCTCTAGCGGGAACCTTTTTCCAAGTCTCGAAAGTTTCAAGCGCGACATTCATTGCTTTTTCAGCCAAACCTTGATCCGCTTTACTCACGTACCCGATGATTTCATCCACATTCCCTGGATTAATGGATGTAATCTTTGCTTCTGTCATAACCTTCTCAGAACCAATATATAGCGGGTATTCCTGACCAAACTCACCTTTAACCTTTGCGATTGCCGCTTGCATCGCCTTTACATTCTCTTCTTGTGCAAAATTCGTAAACGGTTCATTCGTGTATGGAATTACCTTCGTTGTTTGTGTAGTCATGTATAATTGCTCCTCTCCGAATAGAAAGCTTTTTTATATGATTTATCAAGAATTATTTGAACATATTTTTAAGAACAAACCAGACATTCGCTGGACGCTCTGCTAACCTTCTCATGAAATAACCGAACCAATCCACGCCATACGGCACATAAATACGGACTCGGTAACCCTCTTTCACTAGCTGCTTTTGCAGATCTTCACAGATTCCGTAAAGCATTTGGAACTCAAATTGATCCTTTGAGATCTTATTCTCACTAACGAATTGTTTAGTAAAGTTAATGATGGCCTCATCATGGCTAGCGACTGCTGTATAATGTCCGTTCAATAGATGCTTTTGAATAATGACTTTGTAATTCTCATCGACTGCACTTTTCTCTGGAAAAGCAACCTCTGGAGACTCCTTATAAGCGCCCTTCACCAATCGCAAATTCGCGCCGAGCTCATGTAGATCATCCATATCCTTCAAAGTACGGAACAGATACGCCTGAATCACAATGCCGACATTGTCGTATTCTTGACGAAGCTCACGGTAAATATCAAGGGAAACTTGACAGTGGGCATAATCCTCCATATCGATTCGCACAAAATTCCCATGCTGACGAGCACGATCTAAAATACGTTTCATGCTATTCACGCAAAGCTCTTTGCTTATATCAAGGCCTAACGAGGTCATCTTCAAGGAAAGATTGGACTTTACTCCAGATTCCGCAATCGCATCGAGGGTTTGGATACACATCGCAGCCGATTCTAACGCTTCTTCTTTGCTAAAAACAAACTCGCCTAAATGATCCAATGTAGCTACGCGGCCATCTTGATTTAAACCACGCACCGCGTTAATTGATTGTTGGATCGTCTCACCAGCCACAAAACGTGCTGCGCCAAAACGGAGTCCATATTTTTTCGCTAAGCGATTGGCTGCGCGACTTTTTCCTAGGGATTGAAACATATTTCGCATCATGAGTTCCATCTGTGGTTGCCTCCAAGAAGAAATTGTACACTTGTGTTTAATTTATAATTGAATTATACACTTATATTTCGATTTTGAACACTACTTGTTCAAAGTATTTATTTACATTGTACAAAATCCCAGAAAATCCATTCATATCTGTACATTATTCATTAGGGAGCCAACATGTGTTGAATCACCTATCTTTTCATGGTAAATTAAAACCAAATAAGGCTGATAAATGAGGTTAAACATGTTCATTCCTGAACACTTTCCATTGAACACATCCATTCAAACACTTCCTATAGAGACAACACTTACAGAGCTGACCTCATATATTCAAAAGGGAACAGCCGTCATGCTCCAACAAGAACTTGCCGTAGCCTTATTTACACCAGAGGATGCACAGTTGTTGAAGGCTTTTGAAGTTACGACTGATCTGACTTATCTCGTGGGCATTGACTATTTTAATGCTCCTATTTGTCCCATTGAGGAGCTCCACGACCATGACCACATGCAAGAGCTTTTACGAGGAAGAAGTCGCCCCTTTCTATGTAAAAATGAACAAGGAGCCATTCTTGGCTATATCACCCAAGCAGCTTATGCCGCATACCTGACGAAAGAGGGACAGAAATGGTATGCCTACTTTGCTGCCCTGGCGGATACCGTGACAGACGCCGTAACGGTCGTAGACCGGGAAGGTGCTGTTATCTGCTGGAACCCTGTCGCGGAAGAGCTATATGGGCTGCCGCGTGCAGACATTGTGGGCAAGCGCATTGGTGAACATTTTGACGTGGAAACCTTGATGGTTCTGAAAATGTTAGATGAAGGCCGTCTCATCCGTAACACGTATCATCGTCCAAGACCCGACACACACGTTCTCATCAATGCTTCACCGATTAAAGATGCCGCGGGCATCATCATCGGCGGTATCGCGACTGAGCAAGATATTACCCAACTGGTGCGATTGAACGAACAATTGACAACTGTCGAGTCCGTTGGGCTCCCGAATGAAGCTTCGCAAGCGGATCCTTTTGCACTGATCAAAGGAAAGGGGCCAGCCATCGGCAAGGTCATCCAATGGGCCAAAAAAGTCGCCGCAACCGATACCCCCGTCCTCCTCATCGGAGAATCTGGCGTTGGAAAGGAGCAGCTTGCACAAATTATTCATCAATCGAGCTCACGCCGGGTGCAGCCTTTTGTAACGGTTCATTGCGGTGTTGTACCTACAGGCATTTTGGAGACGGAATTGTTCGGGTATCAAGGCGGGGCATTTAGTGGAAGTCAAAGTGGTCAACCCGGTAAATTAGAACAAGCCAAAGAGGGTACACTATTTATTAACGATATTGAGAAAATGTCTCTAGAGCTTCAAGCCAAGCTTTATCGATATATTACTCAGCAAACACTTGTCCGCACCGGCGGCAATCAACTGATCAATGTACGAACTCGCATCATTATTGCGACCACAAAGGATCTAGCTAGCAAGGTGGCTTCTCATGAATTTCGAACCGACCTTTACTATGCCCTGAATGTCGTTTCCATCCGAATCCCGCCTCTGCGTGAACGGAACGAAGATATCCCGGCCATGGTTCATATGTATCTGAAGCAATTTTCTATTCACTACCAGAAGCCAGCCCCCGTTCTGTCGCCTGAAGTCATTTTAGCTCTGACACAATACAATTGGCCTGGGAACATTCAGGAATTGAAAAATGTCATCGAGCGATGCATGATCTTAAATGAAGATGAGATGATAATGTTAGAACATTTGCCACCTGCCCTCCAAGAGCAACAACCGAGTTTCATGCCGGACGTAGATGCATACCCTAATACGTTAAAAGAATCTGTGACCGAAGTGGATGAAATCACTTTGATTGTAGAAGCTTTAGCCAAAACAGCGGGCAACAAAAGCGCAGCAGCCAAGCTTCTCGGGATCTCCCGCGGAACTCTTTATAATAAGATGAAAGAATTTGAATTGGAGTAAGTAATTACTATCTGCACCATTTATCCAATTTAAGAACTATTATTAACAAGCACAAAAAAAGTAAAAACTTTGAATGAATTTCAAGGTTTTAATTATCTCCTAAATTTTCGTCAACTCAAAAAAGCTCAACTTACTATAATTCATTCCTAATATCAAACATAGGTAACGAATTATAGTAGCATTGAGCTCTATCTTTATATCTGCTATCTCAGGGGTCCCCCAACGCTAAAAGAAAATAATTACACCTACTCTTTTTTCTCCGGCTCCTCTGGTTGCTCTAGCTCCTCTGGTTGCTCTAGCTCCTCTGGTTGTTCTGGTTGCTCTAGCTCCTCTGGTTGTTCTGGTTGCTCTAGCTGCTCTGGTTGCTCTAGCTCCTCTGGTTGCTCTAGCTGCTCTAGCTGCTCTGGTTGCTCCTGTGCGCTAATAGCAACTGTTTCTCCCGTTGGTCCGATTGGTCCCATTGGTCCCATTAGTCCGATTGGTCCCATTTGTCCGATTGGACCCCTTGGACCCATTGGCCCCATTGGCCCCAATGGACCCATTGGCCCCCTTTCTCCTACTCCTGTTGCTCCGATTGGACCAATTGGACCCATTGGCCCGTGTGGTCCACATTCACCTTTATCACCACAATCACCTTTATCACCCTTATGACCACAATCACCTGTTGGACCTGTTGGACCCGTTGGGCCAGTATGACCTCTCTTTCCGCGATCACCATCTTCCCCACGTTTCCCTTTAGGTCCAGTGGCTCCAGTATCCCCTTTAGGACCAGTTGCTCCTATTTCTCCTGTTGCTCCTGTTGCTCCAGTTGCACCAGTTGCTCCTATCGCACCTACAGCTCCATCGAAGCCTCTAAAGCCACGTGGACCTCGATCTCCTTTTGGACCTTTTTTGACTATCACGACAACAATTTTGCGACAACATTTTTTTCCTTTTTTCTTACGTTTGTGACAGCCGCATCCACTTACTTTGTGGATCTTAGCCCTACTTTTTTTTATTATCATACTTTTTTTCACTGTCGTCGTACTTTTCTTTTTGCCAACTAAGAGACTCAATTACAACACCTCCTGTGATGCTTCATCATACGAGTTATCCCAAGGGTTTGTCTGTACTTTTTGGCAATGGATGGTTGTCCATTACAAAATATGCATATGACTATATGTRACAATACCTATGCACATCGTCTTTGTTCATTTCAAATAAAGCAAAACTAGCAAGGTTTCTGCGGTAAACAATTACTCGAAATGAGAATGGTGATGCGCCCGGATCTCCTCTCAAAAAACTGCATATATACATAGTCCTATATATGAGTAGCATCATTTTGTAACATATATCGAGTATGTTTTGCTATGGATTCCGGTTTATATCAACCTTTCTTAGTTAAGGCGATCCTCTTCTATTTTCGTCACGCTAATCGAGGAAATTTATCTGAGAGATTTCGATGCGTACGGTTATACAAATAACCGCTTACTGTCAAGTAACAGTAAGCGGTTGTCGTTTATCCGGCTAGTTTTCCAGTGAGGATCGTGCAGGATTTTGCGGTGTACTCCAATGCTCCTCGTACAGGTGCTTGACTCCATTCCTTTGCAGGAAACGAATTGTTTTCTGAAGTTCATGAATTAACCGAGACAAATGATAAATTCATTAAACCCTTGTTCCGAATATATTTTCATAAGATGCCACAGTATTGGTTTACCTCCAATTTCAATCATAGGCTTTGGCTTATTAATGGATTCTTCACTAATTCTAGTGCCAAAACCGCCTGCTAATATGACTACTTTCATTCATTGCTCCTCCTTCATCGAACCATTTAATGCATAATATGATATTTTTTCCATAAAATACTAGTTTATTTGTCCATTTTTAGAATTTTATAATCTCGTAAAAAATTCGCAAGCTGCTAGAAATGAGATATATATCAACGCGAATAGGCTTGGTAACTACGATTGCGCGATCAGCATAACCGGGATCGTATGTGGTTGTAGCGCTTCAAGACAACACACATAAATTGAAACTATGAATAGGTTAGAATGACCGCCTTGGATTTCTTTAAATTATTAAGAAAGTGAGTGAACACTATGATCACC
>NZ_JBFUHL010000063.1:0-22891 GCF_056402415.1 Paenibacillus sp. P4_A9 | reverse complement strand
GATAAAGGCAGTAGGCTGCGATACACTGGCCATCGACAGTTCTTACAGTGCCAATTGTCCGGCCCATTATGAGCTGCTGGGAAACGATATTGTGATTTTTGAGAATTTAACCAACTTACAACAAATTGTAGGAGAGTCTTATACGTTTGCTTTTCCATTAAAAATTGCAGAAGGCTCGGCATCCCCTGTTCGGGCGATTGCAATCATTTGAAAATAAAAAACAGGGAGGAATCGATCATGGCTAGATATCTGTTTATGATGCAGTGCAAGCCAGGTTGCGAACAAGAGTATGTGGTACGGCATAAAGCGGTATTCCCTGAGTTGCTTGAGACTTTAACAAGGCTCGGCATCCGCAATTACAGCATTTTTATGAGAGGGACACAATTATACGCCTATTTGGAGGTTGATGATTTTGATTCAGCGATGAACGAGCTTGCACTTGAGCCGTCCAACCGTCGATGGCAGGAATATATGTCGGACATTTTGGTAACCGAGAACGGAAACCMCGCGATCGACCGTATTGACAATGAAGTGTTTTACTTTGACTATTAGCGTCTGAGCAGATATCGAAAAATTTGTTAAAGGAGGCTGAGGAGTGTGAGAACGTTAGTTTGGACGGCACCGGAAAAGATGGAGATTCAAGAGACAAAGGTCCCAGAACTATTGCCGCATGAAGTGTTGATTCGAGTTGAAGCCGTGGGCATCTGCGGCTCTGAAATTGAAGGCTACCTTGGTCATAACAGCTTGAGAATTCCTCCCCTGGTGATGGGACACGAATTTTGCGGCCGAATTACGGAAATGGGCAATGAGGTTACAGGCTTAAAGAGCGGCGCGAAGGTCGTAGTCAATCCTCTCATCAGCTGCGGAAGATGCATTCGGTGTATCAGAGGGTTCGAAAACCTGTGCGACCGCCGGAAAATCATCGGCATCCATTGCCCGGGCGCATTTGCCGAATATGTGTCTGTTCCTGCTTCCGCAGTAGTCGCAGTTCCGGAAGAACTGAGCGGCTACCTCGCTTCATTGGCGGAACCACTGGCATGCTCATTGCGAGCTGTACGGCGGGCGATAGTGGATCATCCTTTCTCGAATGTCGTAGTGTTTGGAGCAGGGACCATCGGATTGCTGAGCGCAGCGGTTGCCAAACGTCTTGGTGCGCATAAAGCGATTGTGCTCGATACGAATGTCGCCCGACTGCAAACGGCAATAAAAGCAGGTGCGGATGCGGCTTTTGACCCAACAGACGGCAGCTTGGAAGCGAACATGAGAGATCATGTGCTTGCTAAAGGCATCGATGTCGTAATCGATGCGGCAGGTTTCCAGCAAACTCGCGAGAAAGCGATAGCTATGCTCAATCCCGGCGGTACATTAATGAATATCGGGCTAGGCGTTGATCAAACCCGGCTTCCGATTAATACGTCAATCCGCAACGAGATATCTGTGCTCAGTTCGTTTTGCTATACCCGGCAAGATTTCGCCAGCTCTGTTCAGCTGCTTGCCTCAGGCTTCATTAAGGAAACAGAATGGTCAGAGATACGACCGCTGAGCGAAGGGCAAAGCGCATTCGCCGATCTGACGGCTGGAAAGGTTGGGAACAGCAAAATTTTTCTTAATCCGACTGCTTGAACAGACTGAAGCTCGGCTAAATCGTGCATAGGACAGGATTCTAAAAAAAGACAATTAGAAGGAGATGGCCTGTATGTCGGTATCTTATGAAGTGCAGGTTTGTCAGGTCGGTTCTTTCGGTTTGGTCCCAGGTGCGGAAATTTTCTGGATGAGCCGTTTTGATGATTGGATGCCGCTAGTAGCGCTGATGGGCATCATTCGCGGAGGAGGCAAAACGATCGTCGTCAACACGGGTCCAGCCCTTGATTTTCTCCCTTATATGAACAAGATTTGGCGAGAAGAGTTTGACGAGAGAGTGCAATTTACGGTTACCGAAGAGCAGAAGACGGCCAACGCGCTAGCGTCGATAGGAGTAAAGCCGGAGGAAGTCGATTATGTGATTGTAACGCCTCTCCAGGCATATGCAATCGGCAACGTGGATCTGTTCCCTAACGCGAAAATTTGTTTGAGTAAAACGGGCTGGATTGATTTCCATGCTCCCAAGCACTTCGATCCGCGGCGCAGAATGGCGATACCCGACCGGCTCTTGACCTACCTCCAACTCGATGCATGGAATGATGGGCGCGTCCGCTTGCTGGAGAATGAAGACACGCTGCTACCCGGCCTGCATACTTGGTTTGCGGGTACGCATCATCGGTCATCAATGGGAATCAACGTTACGACAGATCAAGGCACGGTTGTCCTCACAGACACGGCGTTCTATTACGGGAATATCGAGAACGATCATCCGATCGGCATTATGGAAAGCTTGGAGGAATGCAAGGATTCTTATGCCCGGATTCGCAAGGAATCCGATATTGTTGTGCCGCTCTATGATCCTGCCGTTCTTCAAGTCCACCCGGACGGTTATATCACCAAAAGTAAATGAAGTCGAGGCTGACCATTTCGAAATTGGGAGCGGTTATTATGCGATGCATGAATAAAGCGACATTGGTAACAGGCGGATCACGCGGAATCGGCAAAGGAATCTGTCTTCAGATGGCTGCAGAAGGCGCGAAAGTGGCTGTTAATTACTTGGATAATCCGGAGCAGGCAGATGAAGTCGTCCGTCTTATTCAAAAAATGGGCGGTGAGGCATTTGCTGTCCAAGCGGACGTTTCCAGGAAAGAAGAAGTCGATAGGATGATCGAGCAGGTCGTTAAGCGGTTTGGTCAGATCGATGTGCTTGTCAATAACGCCGGCATTTGCCCTTTCGCCGAGGTGCTTGAAATTACGGAAGAGCTTTGGGATGTTACGAACGCGATCAATCTGAAGGGAACATTCCTCTGCTCGCAAGGCGCTGCGAAAAAGATGGTTGAAAACAAAAATAGAGGGTCGATCATCTCGATTAGCTCTATCAATCATTATGTCGGCGGCAAATTGCAAGCGCATTACGGCGTTACGAAATCCGGTCAAGTCAACCTGATGAAGTCGTTCGCACTAGGACTCGCTCCGTACGGCATTCGCTGCAATTCCGTATTGCCGGGCACGATCGAAACCGATATCAATAAAGATTTTCTAGCGAGCAAAGAAAACTACGACTATTTGGTCGGGCGCAATCCAGTCGGATTTCTTGGGGCGCCGTCGGACATCGCTCATGCAGTCGTCTATCTGGCATCGGATGAGGCTCGGTATGTGAATGGCACGGAGCTGTTGGTCGACGGTGGTGCGCTGATTAATTACTTATAAGGGGATGTGATAACTGTGAAAATTACCGGTATACGGACTAGGGCAATCGGGTTTTCCAGATCGCCCGCAACGCTAAGAAGCAACCTTGTATCACCCACCTCTATTTTTGACGATCATTATGAAAAATCGTGGTTCGGGCCATGTAGTATTGTACTGGTAGAGGTCATGACCGACGAAGGACTAGTTGGAGTGGGAACGGCAGGAGGGTTCACTTCGGCTCCCAAGGAAATTATCGACCGTCATTTCACTCCGCTGTTAATCGGTGAAGATCCGCTCAACACGGAATTGATATGGGAGAAGATGTACCGCTCTTCGGTGCGCATTGGCAGAAAAGGGGCTGTTAGCTGCGCCATMAGCGGAGTCGATATTGCGTTATGGGACATCAAGGGGAAATTTTTCAATACTCCTGTCTATAATCTTCTAGGCGGTTTGACGAAAAAGAAGATACCGCTCTATGCAAGCCGCTTGTACGCGCTCGATGATTTAGAACAGCTCCGGGAAGAGGCGGCAGGCTATAAGCAACAAGGGTTCACAATGATGAAGCAGAGATTCGGATTCGGTCCGAAGGATGGTAAAGAAGGCATGAAGCGTAACGAAGCACTGATTCGAACGGTCCGAGAAGCGGTCGGCGAAGATGTGGTATTGGCAGCGGACGCGTATATGGGCTGGGATGTGCCGTATACACTGGAAATGATCAAGCGCCTCGAGCCGTATCAGCTGAGTTGGATTGAAGAACCGCTAATGCCGCACGATATTGACGGTTATGCGTACTTAACTTCTCAATCGGCGACGCCTATTTCCTGCGGCGAACATGAATACACGCGTTGGGGATTCCGAGAACTAATTGAGAAGAAGGCGGCACGTCTGCTTCAGCCCGATACGAACCGTGCAGGCGGCATTACCGAATTGTTGAAAATTTGCGCGCTTGCGTCTGCCCACGATCTGCAGGTGGTGCCTCATTCGAATGAAGCGCATAATTATCATATCATCGCGTCGCAATCCGTTTGCCCTTTCATGGAATATTTTCCGAATGTAGATCCGGACACGGGGAACGAGATTTTCTGGCGCCTATTTACGGGCACCCCTTCAGCCGAGAATGGCGTCATTATTCCGCATAACAGGCCTGGACTCGGCATCGAAATCAATGAAGAGGCAGTTTCCGAACTGCTGATGGAAAGCGGGAATGCATGAGCGACAGGTGGAGCGGGATATTTCCGGTTTTGACGATTCCTTTTTTGGACAACGGAGAGCTGGACGAAGCAAGCTTGCGCAGAGAGATTGATTTTGAATTAGAACTGGGCATCGACGGCCTCGTAATTTTCGGACTTGCCAGCGAAGTATACAAATTGACGGAGTCAGAACGGCAACGGATCATTGCAATCACTGTCGATCAAGTTCGCGGTAATGTTCCGATCATCGCAGGTACGGAGCATACCGGTTCCGAGGCGGCAGCGGAACGCAGCTACCAAGCGCAGGAGTTGGGTGTTTCAGGCGTGATGGCTTATCCGCCGACTTTCATTAAACCGGATCCTGCAGGTGTCCAACAATATTACGGACTGATCGCCGAGAAAATAAATATTCCGGTTATGATTCAGGACGCCCAGTCGTGGACCCAAGTGCCGTTGCCTGTCGATATTCTGGCCGAATTGAATAGCAAGCATCCGAATATTCAGTATGTGAAAATTGAATCAATGCCTAGCGGACCGAAAATAACAAGACTGCTGGAAAAACCGGGCTGCAAGCTAGCTGTTTTTGGAGGTTACGGCGGACTCTATTATCCGGATGAAATGCAGAGAGGTGCTGCCGGCACTTTAATTCCACCGGCCATTGCGGATGTTTTCGTCAAGATACATCGCCTTTTTCATAACGGTAAGCACGAAGAGGCGGAATCACTGCATTCTGAGCTATTGCCGCTTCTGCTACTCGGTATGGCTTCATTGGATACTTTGATTGAGGTTCAAAAACTGATGTTTGTGAAAGCGGGCATCTTCACCAGCAGTCGGATGAGACAGCCACATGTTGCGATGGACGCTCTGCAGCAACAAAATTTGGAGGCTTTAACGCGGAAAATTAATCTAAGGCTGTTTAGAAAAAAGTGATGTCATTAGATATATGGAAATACCGGAATGAGCTTACTTCAAGTAAAGAAATAACCAGAAAGTAAAAATGTTATGCGTTTTCAAACCAATTTCTATCCTTGATAATTAGACTCATAGGGTCCCTTCGGCGCAAGAATTCGAACGGATACTAATAAAATGGAGGTTTGAAAAAAATGATCATTGACAGTCATGGACACATTTACCCGAATCCGGATGCGTATGACGTTGACTGGGATTTCGCATCCGAGGAGGAAGCTTTCCGCTACGCGCAGAGGATCTGTCACCATTTCAGCTTTCCCGCCGTCAGAAGCGACACGAATACCGTTGATAAAGAAGCCTTCAAAGTGTTGTGGGATCAGAATCGCACTTCGGATTGGGCCGGCAGAAAAGATGATGTTAGGTTCCGGATAGAGGGTTCCAGCTACATCTGGGAAAAGGATGGAGTCACCTACACAGCGGCTGCCCGGACGGGCCATGACCCCTCATCGTTTATCGAGCTGATGGACGCATGCGGGGTGGATGCTGCTGTGCTTCAGACTGGAATGCATTTTAATAAATTCGCTGTTAGAATGGCAAAGTTGTACCCGGGGCGTTTTCTGCCTCTGGCCTTGCTCGATGAGGATGATTACGCTACGCCGAAGGGGATCGAGAAACTGCATCAGGCAGTGGAACTCGGAGCGAAGGGATTATATCATAACCCCTATCCTACCTGGGACTGTTTCGATAACTTCGAAAGCAAGAAATATAAGCCCTTCTGGGATGAGGTAGCCAAACTCGGCCTTCCTGTATGGAGTCTGGGCTCCGCGTTGAAGCAGCACTATCCGGATATTCTGCCAAAGCTTCTAAATTGGATGAACGACACTCCGGAAATTAATCGAGTTTTGGTTCATGGTTTCCCTCCTCAACTCTTTCTGCAAGACGGTATAGATGGTCCGTTAAAGATCCCCCCGATCGTGAAAGAAATATTCGCGAATGAATGCTTCTACTCGGAGATTCTCCCGGACGCGATGGAATATTACAAGCATCCAAGAACGGACGATATGGTGAAAGCTTTGTACAACGAATTCGGGGGGACCAAGTTTACTTGGGGTTCCGAGTTCATCAAAGCAGCCTCCCCCCACACGAAAGAACATTATTCTGAGATGATCGGATATTTTGAGAGGGTTTGCACGTATATGTCCAAGAGCGATAGAGATCTGATTCTTGGAGATAATCTGCGCCGTGTCTTTCGGCTTCCATAACTAATAATAAGGAGTGAATCTCATGACAACGACAACGACTACATTGCTGTTTTTTGATGATTGGTGCCTGGAAACACATCAGAACATAGAGCGCAAGATGGGCAAGCCGAAGTGGGTCGAGGAGGCCGATTTCATTACTCCTGAGGTCGACTATCAGGATAATGACCGCTCCTGCTATTATCCGAATGTGTTCTGGGACGATAAGATGGGCCTCTGGCGCGCCTTTTACCTGAACTGGTCCTGGAAGAAGCTTGGTCCGGGCGTCGCCTCTCTTGTAACGGCCGAGAGTAAAGATGGGTTGCACTGGACGGTACCCGACTTCAGCGAGAAATTCCAGCATAAGGACCGTCTCTGGAAGAATGAAGTGTTCATAGATGGAAGAGGCACGGAGCCGGGTACTGTCTTCATAGATCAGAACGAGACTGATCCTGCGCGGCGCTACAAGCTCATGACTCTCCCGGGATCTTATACCGAATACGTCGCAGGGCGAGGAGTACACCGGCTCGCTGTCTCCGCTGATGGCTACGAGTGGAAATATGTAGAAGGTGTAGAGTGGGGCGACTGGCTCACGGACACTGCCAATTTCACTTATTACAATCAGCACCGCGGCAGCTATGTCACCGTAGTCAGACCCACATGGGGAGACAGGCGCGTTGCTCTGATGGAGACCCGCGATTGGAAGCACTGGTCGAGCCCAGAGGTCGTTGTCGGTCCCGATCCATTGGATCCGCCCGGACTCCAATATTATAGTATGCCAGTAGTCCCCTATGAGGGAATGTACATTGGCCTCCTTTGGGCGTATCACTGCAATCTGCAGGAAATCCGCGGAGACAAACGCCAAGGCCCCATTGACGGCCACTTGACGTACAGCTATGACGGCTGGCACTTCAACAAAACGTTCCGGGAGGCTTTCGTACCGCTCAATGAGCCCGGTCTAACAGGCTGCGGAAGCGTTTACCCCAGCACTGTCTGTGTGGACCAAGACAACGTGATCCGCATTTATTCGAATGAGTGGAAGACCGAGCACCACTTACATAGAGACGATAGGAATTTAGTATCAGGAATGATGCTTCACACCCTCCGGTTGGACGGTTTTATGTATCTGGAGTCGACAATGAGCATAGGAAGCGTCATGACCCGCTTGATGGTGTTCAGTGAGCCCGAGTTGAAAATAAACATCCAGTGTCCGTCAGGCGACGCGCGCGTGCAAATTTCCGACGATTCCGGCAAACCGCTCGAAGGGTTCTCTTTCGATGATTGCGTTCCTTTCACGGGCGACGATCTGTTCTGGGAACCGCAATGGACGAGCGGAAAATCGCTTAGTGATGTACTCCGCCAGCCTGTCCGGATAGAAGTTCAAATGTACCGCGGGAGACTTTTCGCTATTCGCGGCGGCTTCTATAAACCAACCTTGATGCAACGTATGAGGAAAGAGTTTTAACTGGAGTTAGGAAGGAGAAGGATGCCAATGAATGGTAAAGAGCTTAGGGAAGCATTAAAGAGCGGCACAAGAGTGTACGGGACGAACATCCTGTCTCCCATGGCAATTTGGCCGCAGAAGCTCGAGGGACTCGGGATGGATTTTGTATTTATCGACACCGAGCATGTGGGGATTGACCGCCATCAGCTTTCCTGGATGTGCAGGACATACCGGGCGATGAATATCGCTCCGATCGTACGAATTCCCGCACCGGATCCCTACCAAGCTACTATGGCGTTGGACGGTGGAGCTTGCGGTATTATCGCTCCCTATGTAGAGACGGTGGAACAGGTACAGGCGCTCCGCGGCGCCATAAAGCTTCGTCCGCTTAAGGGGAAGACTCTGCAAAATATATTGGACGGAAACGATGAACGAAATGATGAGCTGAAGTCTTATATGGAGGAAAAACAGAATTCGCAGCTGCTTATCATCAACATTGAGAGCGTGCCGGCGATAGAAGCGCTCGACGACATTCTGAAAGTACCCGATCTCGACGCGGTGCTGATCGGCCCCCATGACTTGTCCTGCAGTCTCGGTGTACCCGAAGATTATCGGCATCCGAAGTTTGATCAGGCTGTCCGGGAAATTCTACAGAAGGCACGGGCGGCTGGAATAGGGGCAGGACTGCATTACTGGGCCGGCATGGATCAGCAGATTGCCTGGGCGAAGGAAGCGGGTCTTAATTTCATCATTCATAAATCCGATCTTATCTTTGTTGTCGATGGTTTACGACAGGAATTAGGAGCTTTAAAGCGGGAGCTCGGCGATTTCAAAGAGTCGAAGGCGGAAAGCGTCAATATATAAATCAGAGAGATTACTAATAAAAAGGTGGATGAATATCAATCAATCTGCCTTTTTTTTATTCAGATAAGATGACGAATACGTTATCTCGAAGCTATTAATTTTGAAGGGATGTTTGGAGAATGGGCAAAAAGCTGGTTTTAATTGGTGCGGGAAGCGCTATGTTCACTCAAGGTCTGGTGTTGGATCTAATCAAAACCCACGGAAAAGAGCATTGGAAGATTGCTTTGGTGGATACCAATCTGAAGACTTTGAAGTCCATTTATATCATTTGTCAAAAAATGATTGCTGAAAAAGGTGGAAACATTGAGCTTACTGCTGCGGTCGATCGCTGCGATGTTCTGCCGGGAGCTGACTATGTAGTGACCACCGTTGGTGTAGGAGGAAGGCGTGCCTGGGAAAAGGATGTGATCATCCCTAGAAAATACGGCGTCTTTCAGCCAGTAGGTGATTCCGTCATGCCTGGAGGAATTTCGCGGGCTATGAGAATGATCCCGGCGATGATTGAGATTACCCAGGACGTCATGAGACTGTGCCCGAATGCTTACTTCTTTAATTATGCCAATCCGATGACTATGATCTGTAGAGCCGTGCAAAAAGCAACAGGGTTTCCAATGGTCGGCTTGTGCCATGGCGTATTTCAAAGCGAATACTCGCTTGCCGATTTCGCAGGATTGGAGCGGGAAAAGTTCACATCTTATGCGATTGGAGTCAATCATTTGACTTTTATGTACGATTTTCGTTATGACGGTCAAGATGCCATTCCACTTCTTTTGCAAAAGTACAAAGAGCTGTATCAGCAAGAGGGGGGCGATTTAACTGAAGTTGGCGCCTCTTTTCTGGAGATGGGTGAGAAAGCGCCGAAAGCGTCGAAAGCGTCTAAGATCAAGGACCCGTTTGCCTGGTCCTTGTTCGAACAGCTGCGTGCTTACCCGGCACCGGGAGACAGGCACATTACCGAATATTTCGCGGAGAGGTTCCCAAATGGCAACTATTATGGGAGGACGCTGGGGATCGATGCGTACTCATTCGAGAATACCATATTGTTTGGAGATAAAATTTATAACCGTATGGATGAGATGGCCCGTACAGAAGGGCCGCTGCCTGCCGATTTCTATGACAATGTTGTCGGCGAGCATGAACAGCTCACGAGAATGATTGAATCGATCGAACATGACAAACGCACCGTCTTCTCGGTCAATATGACGAATAATGGAGCGGTTCCCAATCTACCAAAAGATGCGCTGTTAGAATTGCCTGCGGCTGCTACAGCTAGGGGATTTTGTCCGCTGCAAATGAATGATTTCCCCGATACTTTAGCCCAACTGCTCGCAAAACCGATTGCCATTGCCGAATTGACGGTGGATGCTGCGCTGAAGGGAGATCGCAATCTATATGTTGAAGCGATTTTACTAGGCGGCTACCTCAACGACCGGGATGCAGTTAGGAATATGGTAAATGAACTGATAGAGGCACATATGGAATATTTGCCGCAATTTCGATGAACGAAGCGAAAGGAGTCGGTGAAATATGATGATCGATCCAGCCAACAAAGCGGCATCCCAACGATTTCGCGACTCCGTCCCCCTGCTCGAACGGCCGGAGGAGCTGCGTGAAAGAGCGGAACAAGAAGGATACTTATTTTTTCGCAACGTACTGGATCATGAAACGCGACATTTCATGCAGGCTGGACGCTGCATTGCGCTCCTGCTAATCCAACTCCAAATATGCGTGAAGTCATGACAATAATTTATGTAGATGATATCAAGAAAGATTGAAGACGTATACGATGTTGCCATTCAGATAAAAAATTTAAGCGCCACCTACAATTAGCGCCTATCCGTTCGTACCCGGCAGCGGTGAGTTCAATGGCGTACCGGCAAACCATTCACAGATTAGGAGAACGGCGTCCATGATACAAGTGCTAGTGCATAATCAGGTAGAACCTGTTCAACTGGAACAACTGAAAGCGATTCCGGGAGTTGAAGTGGAAGTCGTTCCTTACACGGAAGGTGAATTTACGCTCCCGGAGGAGCTGCTGCAGAACAAGACGATCCTGTTCAGCAGCCATCTTCCGAGCAATCATCAGGCTATGCAGTCATTGGAATGGGTTCAGATCAGCTCAGTCGGTTACAACCAGCTGCTCGATCAAGGACTGAATGAACGAGGCATTCGAGCGACCAACGCCCAAGGCATATTCGATGTGCCGATTGCGGAGTGGAATGTAACGATGATGATCCAGCTCGCCCGCGATATGCGCGGCATGTTCCGCAATCAGGAGCAGGGCGTCTGGGACCGATCGGCTCGGTTCCAGACTGAGATTCGCGGCACTCGCGTCGGAATCTGGGGCTATGGCGGAATCGGACGCGAAACCGCGCGCTTACTGAAGACGATGGGCATCCATGTCAGCGTACTTGTGCGGGACGGCATCAAGGAGCGCAAGGAAGTGTACCGAGTGGAGGGAACGGGCGATCCGCAAGGGCTGCTGCCTGACCAAGTGTTCACATATGGCCAGGAGGAAGCGTTCTTGAACGGCCTCGACTTCCTGATTATCGCAGTGCCTCTGACTAAGCATACGAAGGGTCTGATCGGTGAGAAGCAGCTACGATCGCTGCCTAACCATGCGTACTTGCTGAATCCAGCCCGCGGCCCGATCGTGCAGGAACAGGCGCTGCTGAAGGCGCTCGAAGTGGGATGGATCGCGGGTGCGGCGCTCGACACGCATTATTATTATCCGATGCCGGTCGACCATCCGTTATGGAAGTTCCCGAACGTGATCATGACACCGCATATTTCAGGCTCGTCGCAGAGCACGCACTTTTTGCAGCGGGTATGGGGCATTTTTGCGGAAAATGATCGCCGATATGCAGCAGGTCAACCCCTGCTGAACGAGCTTACTAAGAGCCAGCTGGAAGGCAACTAAGAGTGAAAGTAGAATCCTACAATAGAGGGGACTAATCCGATGATTATCGATAACATCCCCAATGCGTCTCAATACACGGAGCACATCCGCGCCTCGCTACAGGGCTTCGCTACGGCATCCGAAGTTTGATCAGGCTGTTCGGGAAATTCTTCTGAAGGCGCGGGCGGCCGGTGTAGGGGCAGGATTGCCTTACTGGTCCGGCATGGATCAGCAGATTGCTTGGGCAAAGGAAGCGGGTCTCAATTTTATCATTCATCATTTCAAACTAAAATCGACAATAAAAGGAGCATGACAAATGGCAAATGAATTCTCACCTGAGGAAATTTCCCGAAGGTAGTACCGATACGACCACATCGCAGAGAAATTGCACGGACTGGAAGCTGTCGATGAAGAGCAGATAAAAAAATACCGGAATCAAGGATATTTAGCGGTAGAAGATGTGCTTACCGCAGAAGAAGTAAAAAAGTCTATTGACGCATTGTCTGAACTAATCAACATCAAATCTAAAGGAGCGACAATTCAGTTAATCAAGAAATCGTGGGACGAACCGAAAACGGATGAAGAACGCGAGTTTGATGTTATGAAAGTCAGCAATTTCGTAGAAAACGATGAACAGCTGAAAGCGATTGCCTATCATCCAGGGATTTTGGCCAAAGTTGAACAAATATTAGGGGAAAAACCAAATCTCGCTCAGGCCATAGCGTTGTTGAAACCACCCGGGGATGGAGAATTTCCGTGGCACCAGGATATGTCTAATGGAGGGTTGGCGTTTGACAAAACCGTTATTGGCGTTTGGATCGCTCTGGATCAGGCGGAATTGGAAAATGGATGCATGCACGTAATTCCCGGGTCCCATGCTGAAGGAGCAATACCTCATTACGTACTGAGGTCTTGGTAGCTTTGCGACAGGGATATTCCGCTCGAGGAGGATGTTGCCATACCTTTGAAACCGGGTGGGCTAATGTTTTTTCACGGACTAATCAAACACGGTACGCCCTGTAACCTCTCGACAAAAAGCCGCCGCGCCTTGCAGTTCCATTATGTGGGGGTAACTGCGAGAAAGTTGAATCCGGACGAATATAGACGAATGTTCACGAATGAAATGACCGGTGCGGAATGTTAGCAAGTTCTCGATAGCGGTTTACACCATACCCAACAAAGATGCAAAGAATAACTCTCCACAAGGCTTGTCGCCCTGGATAAAGCTTTAATTTTAATTCCGATGCTGATATCAGGAGCTCTGAAAGGGGACGATATGGAATGGAAAAAATCTTTGATGTACTTACGTTTGGCGATCTTTGCGTAGATCTGATTGTAGATGGCAGAAATACGGTTCCCGAACTAGGTCAGAAGGAGAAGCTGGTGGACAACTACTCGTTGGAGATGGGGGGGTCTTGCAGCATATTCGCATGTCAGTGCGGAAAACTGGGACTTCATACAGTACTGGTGGGGAAAGTGGGAATGGATCAATTCGGGAAGGTGATCGAAAAAACGTTGGTTGAATCAGGAGTAAACAATCGTTTTATTACAATGGACCCTGCCCTCAAAACCGGCATGACCATTGTATTCAATCAGGGAGATGACAGGGGGATGCTGACCTACAGTGGAACCATTGATTCTGTGGGGATCGAGGACGCTCCGGAGGAATTGTTGCTCGCAACTAGACATCTGCATATAGGAAGTTATTTCCTGATGACAAAGATGCAGCCCAGGTATAAAGAAATTATTGAAATAATGAAAAAGAATGGGGCGACAGTGAGTTTGGATACGAACTGGGACCCCGAAGAGAACTGGGATAACGGTCTGTGGGAGCTATTGCCCCTTATCGATGTATTCTTTCCAAATGAAAACGAGGCCAAGGCTATCACTAGGGAAACAAGTATGGAAAAAGCCGTTGAGAAGCTAACGGATATTGTGCCTATCGTTGTCGTCAAACAAGGTGCAGATGGAGCAACGGCTTATTTCGAGGGGAGGACAATCCAAGCCCCGTCAATTGCTGTTGAAATGATGGACGCCATAGGCGCAGGCGATTCTTTTGACGCAGGATTCCTGTATGGCTATCTTAACGGAAAAGATGTGGAAGAGTGCATGAGAATCGGCTGTATATGCGGCAGTCTCAACACTCGAAAAACAGGTGGAACAAAAGGCCAGCCGTCGCTGGAAGAAGTGTATCGTTACCTGTCTGCATGATAATATAGATGTCCAAATGAAAAGGAACTTGTCAAAGGGAAGATCCCTTGACAAGTTCCTTTCAATTCTAAATGGGAGCTACAATTTCACCCAGGCGACTAAACCATCAGGTTGGTCCGGGTTGATACCTTGACGTTCGGCGCTGGTCAAAGCAACGATTTGGGGAATAAAAATAAATGGAATGCCTTGTACAGCAATATCTAAGTGGTTATCTGAGATCACAGCAAGATCGACATGCTCTGTGGAAATGGCGTCGACTCGATCCGTGAATGCAATAATCGTCGCGCCTCTTCCTTTTATATCGCGCATTAAACTGTTCTGATGCCTGTTGCCATTACCAGATATCGCTGCGATGACAAGAGTATCCGGTCCAACAGTGATCATCGGGCCATGGCGAACATCTAACAAATGATGCGAATTCGCTTGTACGTTGGCAATCTCGGTTAATGCCATAGCACCTTCGGAAGCTAGAGCATATAGCTCGCCGTCCGCAAGTACGACGGCATTCGTCCATGGGAAATCGGCTGTTTTGCGAATATTGCTTTCTACACGCGTCATGAATGCTTCGCCTTGGTGAATTGCAGTCTGAATGTCCGCAATGATAGTTTCATTATTTCCAAGAAAGGCAGCCATCATCAGATTAGCCGTATATAGATTCGTAACGGTCCGAGTCTGACATACACTGTGATCGAAAGCCCAAGGTAACTCTAGCGATAAATCGGCTTGTTGCGAAAGCGGAGAATCCGTTACACAGGAAAGGGTAATTACCGGAACATGTGTTTGATTTTGAACTAGGCGGATGGCTTCGACAATTTCACTCGTGCTGCCGGACCGTGAAGGCGCGATCAATAAGGTATTCGCTAACAAGGAGCGATAACGCTCAGGATTGAGCATGAGATCGCCTCCAGCTAAGGCGTTGGAAGTAAGGTTAGTGTGCAGGCGAAAGGAAAATGCAGCCGATTCACTTAAACAATAGCTAGATCCACAGCCAATAAATGTGACTGAGGTGATGGATTGCGTTTTTGCAAAAGCAACAATCTCTTCTCTTTTAGCTAACATGTAATTGTAAGTTTGTTGTAAAGCCGTATACTGCTGTTTAATTTCACTGTAAGTTATGCTCAAGGCATAAACCTCCTTATGTGTGAGACTATAATGTTATTTTATATCAAGGGTGTTACTTTTTCAATCAATAAAAATGATTTTTTCAATCAATTTTAAAATAAACCGTACTTATTTCTAATGAGTCTTGCTTAACACCATTAAATATTCATTTTTAAATCACAAAAAGATTGAAAAAATCATATATTAAGATTATAATAATCAATATTACATGAACTGAATCAAATGTTCAGGTTGCTGGTTATCTGCCAAAAAATGATATAGGGAGGACTTATGATGCCACTTATTTCATCTACTCACATGCTTCGAATTGCAAGAGAAAATAAATATGCCATTGGTGCTTTCAATGTACACACACTAGAAATGCTTCAAGCCGTTATTGAAGCTGCGGTGGAGACGCAATCACCAGTTATTATTCAATCAACGGTAGGTACGGTAAAACATTTAGGTCCCGATTATATCGCAGCTGCTGCTACGGTTGCCGCGAATCGCACAGGATTGCCGATAGCACTTCATTTAGATCATTGCACAGATTTCCAAATGATCGTTCAATGTATTCGGTCAGGTTATACGTCGGTTATGATCGATGCTTCGATGTACCCATTTGAAGAGAACGTGGAACGTACACGTAAAGTCATGGAAGTTGCTGTTGCTGCGGGTGTAAATGTGGAGGCTGAGCTGGGCAAGGTAGGTGGCGTTGAGGATGATATTGTTGTTCACGAACGTGATGCATTGCTCGCCGATCCGCAGGAATGCTCTCAATTTATTACACGTACAGGCGTGATGACGCTAGCGCCAGCGATAGGTACGGCGCATGGTATCTACAAAGGAGATCCGAATATTGATTTTGCTCGAATTGCGCAAATTGCCAATACCGTGGAGGCTCCGTTGGTTCTACATGGCGGATCGGGTATTCCAGCGGAACAGGTGAAAAGAGCTGTATCGCTTGGAATGGCTAAAGTGAATATCGCAACAGAATTGCGTATTGCCTTCTCCGATGCGATAAAGCAAGTTTTCGCTGCGAATCCCGAGGAGAATGACCCGCGCAAATATATGGTTCCTGCTAAAGAAGCTGCAAAACTTCTGGCGATTGAGAAAATGAGGCTTTGTGGATGTATTGGCAAAGCTGGAGAGGTTCGATGATTACGACGGTTACTCTGAATGCGGCCATCGACAAAACCTATTATGCTCATTCATTCAGACTAGGTGAAGTGCAACGTGTAGTTCGGCAGATCGCTGAGCCAGGTGGTAAAGGCAATAATGTAGCCAAGGTCATTCGATTGCTTGGCGGTAATGCAACATCAACAGGTTTTATAGCTGGCAGCAGCGGCTCTTTTATAGATGATAGCTTGAAGCAACGAGGGATTGAGACCTCATTTGTTCGTGTACCAGGGGAATCGCGTGTTTGCCTGAATATCGTAGATACGTCTAATGGCATATCGACAGAGCTTCTTGAAGCAGGCCCTACCATCGACGGCAAGCATGTCAAGGAGATCAAAAAGACCTTGCAGCGACTGGCGATGGAATCGAGCATTATTGTGCTTTCGGGGAGTCTGCCTCCAGGTGCTCCTGCGGATTTGTACTCCGAGCTAATAAGCATGATTCATACCTCGAAAGCGCGCGCGTATCTGGATACGAGCGGATCTGCGTTACGCAGCGGATTGCTGGCGCGACCGTATCTGGTGAAGCCAAACAAGCAAGAGCTCACCGCGTTGATGGGACGGGAACTTCTTCATGACGCGGATCTGATAGAAGCAGCGGAGAAGGTGGCTTCTGTCGGGATTCAACAAGTGTGTGTCACATTAGGTAATCGAGGGGCTATTGCCTTCATAGATGGCGAGGGGTATTGGGTTACTCCGCCTCTAATTAAGCCGGTCAATACGGTTGGCTGCGGTGATTCATTCGTTGCGGGCATGGCGTTTGCAGACGATCGTGGAGACTCTCCCAAGGAGATGCTGCGCATTGCTTGCGCTGCATCTGCGGCGAATGCGATGTCTGATAAAGCCGGTCATATTGACTACACACTTTTTCAGGAGTACCTTAAGCAAGTGAAGGTTGTTTCCTTATAAGGACGACTACTTCATTCTTTCCTATGAAAAGATGGCAGAATATCATGTGCTTGCAATCTGGCTCTTTGTACTCCAAAATTAGGAATAACATGGATCATGATGCATAAAGCGTCAAAGGAGAGAGTTATGGAATATTCAAAGAGCGAGCTGCGCAGGTCTAGGGTACTAGAACAAATTAAAATGCATGGTAAAATATCGATTCAGGAAATTATCGAAGAGACCGGTTGCTCGGAAGCTACCGCTAGACGAGATCTGGATATGTTGGAGAAATCAGGTCAGATTATTCGCACTATCGGAGGAGCCGTCTATGAAGGGACACTAACGCAGTCGGCGGTAGAACTGCCCTTTGCGGATAAACGATTTTTTCAACGGCAAGAGAAAGAGCGAATAGCTGAAGAAGCTGCGAAATTGGTGGAAGAAGGGGATATCGTCTGCTTGACGGGGGGGACGACAACATTTTTCATCGCTAGGGCTTTGAAGCGGTTTCGCAATATCACGATTGTGACGAATGCAGTGAACATAGCTGCTGACTTGGCGGATTCAGACGGTATTCAGGTTGTTGTCATCGGCGGTATAATGCGGGCTAAAAGTTACGAGTTAAGCGGACCTCTCGCTGAAAGTGTGATTAATAAAATTAACATTACGAAAATGTTTCTTGGGGTAGACGGTGTGTCTTTGGAACACGGCTTTACAACGCATTCTGAGCTTGAAGCACGCATTGCCCAATTGTTGATCGGACGTTCAAGACATGTCTATGCGGTATTCGATCAAAGCAAGTTGGAAAAGAGCGCTTTATTCACGATAATTCCTCTTTCCCTAGCAAGAGGGGTTATTATGAACGAACAACCTAAGAGTTGGTTCCAGCAAGCATGCCAGGAAAACCATGTTGCTTTACATGTAGCAGCAGACAATCATGGCTAAGCTAACCTCGTGTCGTGAACCAAATCGCCGAGCTCAATATTTGTGACAAGAACATTGTCCGATTGCCGACAAGATTAAAAGAGCGCGCTCAGCTAACGGGCAGATATGCTCAATAATTCACACTACATATAGGAAAATGCCCAAATGGTTGACTTATCAACTATTTTTGGTATATTCTTTTATGGGATGTGATTACAAAATGGATTTACTCGATAATATTGCTGTTTTAATTCATGATGTCAAATTAGATGTAAGTATGTGCATGACTAAAAGTTTAGCTCCGTTTGATATTACGCCTGAACAAGCTTTTATAATTGTTTTGCTCAATGAGCGGGATGGGCTGTCTCAGGGTGAAATTGCTTTCGCTTTAAGAAAAGATAAATCAAGCATCACTCGGATGATAATGAGCCTTGAAAATAAAGGTGTAATGCACAGAATTACTAGTAGTTATGACCGTCGTTACTTTAATGTATCATTAACAGATAAAGGTAAGATCTTAGCTACAAATGTAAAACCTTATATTTCAGGAACTATAGATGTACTTGAAACAGGTTTTTCACTTGAAGAAATGAATGAATTACGCAGGCTTCTAATTAAGATGCGCGGTAATATTAAAAAATGATTTACTTTCACCCAATAGTTGATATATCAACTATTTTGTAAGGAGGAGTATCATGTTTGAGCATATCAATCAAAATTATGAAGGAGTAGATTTTTGTAATCAAGATTTAAGGTATGGCGAGCTAATAAGTTGTACTTTTCATCGTTGCACATTTGCTAACGGATCGTTAGAGGAGATTACAACGAGGAACTGCCGTTTCGTTGAATGTAATTTTCGGGGCGCCTCGTTAAATAGTTCCGTTCATAAGGAATCCGCGTTTGAGAATTGTAACTTTACCGAAGCCAATCTATTTGTCTCGAAGTTTGAAAAATGCAAAATGACGGGATCAGATTTTTCCAGTGCTAAAATTGATGGAATCACCATATTCCAAGGGGATTGGTCTTATACGAATTTGAGAAGTGCCAAATTGGTTAAGCAAGATTTACGTGGAATTAAATTTTTTGAATCAGATTTAACCGAAGCCAATTTAGAAAGAGCTGACTTAAGAAATTGTGATCTTACGAGAACAATGTTAGCTAAAGCGAAATTACAGGGAGCTGATGTACGGGGAGCTAAAATGGATGGTGTGGATTTCAAAAACATCACGCTCAAAGGGTTACGAATGGATACAGAGCAAGCAGTGTTATTTTCACTCTCGCATGGAGCCAAAATGAATTGATAAATTTACCAGTGACGATAGCTAAATGAACGATAGAAAGAGGCTGCCGGTGTATCGGTGGCCTTTTCTAACCTAATTGGCAGTATTATGGAGTGATACAAAGAGTAAATTGATTGGTGTACGCGCTGCCCGATTTTGTGGTGAAACATTTCGGTGATGCTCTCTGGGCGGCTATGATTTATTTCGGCGTTCGTGCATTATTCATCCGAATGTTAACTATGAAAGCCGTGGCGCTTAGTCTTGGGTTCTGCTTTGTAATTGAATGCAGCCAATTGTACCAAGCAGAATGGATAATCAACTTACGAAACACTCTATTTGGCGGGCTAATACTCGGAAAAGGATTCCTTTATGCAGATTTGGTCCGATATATTGTAGGCGCTATAGCGGCTTATGCATTGGACCGTCTGCTAAAAGAGACAGAACAGCCTTAAGGGCACGGTGAGTAAACTCTAATGCTTGAAGTAGAATTTACCTTGTTTGACTAGTGGAAACGATAGTTCCATGACGTTTTCCTGTTTAACCAAACATTGAAAAAAAATTCGAGGAGAACACTGCGTTTCGGCGGTGCAGTCTCGTAACAGTTTATTTAACACAGAGAGGGGAAGCATTGAAGGCTTCTCCTCTTTTTATCGTGCGGGTTCGATATTTAAGATTAAATCACAATTAACCATATTTTTATTTGTTTAAGACATATACCATCCCATAATGATTCGTAATAATAAAGTAAGCCATTCTTTTGCGATATGAGGAGGAGCCAATGAGTAGAAAAGTTAGGCTGGGCATTGTAGGATGCGGGATGATCGCCCAGCATCATATCAAGCATGCGGTGGAGTCAGATCACATTCAAGTATGTGCGGTTGCTGACATCAATGAGATGGCAGCATATTCTACCGCAGAAAAATTCGGAGTTAAAAAAGTATACATCGATCCGAATGATCTTCTAGCAGACACAGAAATCGAAGGGGTCGTGCTTGCCTTACAAACTAAATACAGGTTAGAGCTAGCATTGAGAGCATTTTCGAATGGGAAACACGTTTTATTGGAAAAGCCTGCAGGCATGGATGCGGATGAGGTTCTCCGGATGATAGCAGCCAGAGGAGATTTAATTGCCGGATGCTGCTCTTCCCGTTTCACGTTTTTCGAATCGGCTCAAGCTGCTGCTAAATTTGTAAGCACAGGCGCACTTGGGGAACTACGGGTGATTCGCTGCCGTAATATAGCTCCGGCAACTCCGACGAAATCCCCTCCACTTGCTTGGCAGTACAGCAAATCAGTGAACGGAGGCGGAGTCCTGGCCGATTGGGGTGTGTATGATTTGGATTATATTCTTGGCATCACGGGATGGTCGCTCAAACCGGAAACGGTATTCGGCCGTACATGGAACATCTCTCCTCAGTATGAATCTTACATAGCGCAAGAATCGGATGCCGAAACACACGCGATTGCTATTATCGGATGTAAGGGAGGTACGGTCATCAACTTTGAACGCGGGGCCATCATTCCGGGGAACCGAGAACATGCATGGCAAATTGTTGGTACGAAAGGAACCCTTGATTTGCACTTGCTTCCATCGGATCAGAAAGAAATAATATTCCACGAGGCTTCCTCTGAGGAAGGGGTTATCCGGCATACAATTTGGAAGGGCGCCGATACTTGGTCTGCCGTTCATGCTGGCCCTATTACGGATTTCGCTGCTTCGATTCGGGATCACCGGCAGCCCGGCACGAATTTGGAAAATTCCTTGACCATCCAGGAGATTATCGACTCGATTTACAAGTCGTCTGAGATGGGTACGATGTCCATTATTTATTGAGAAACGGAGGCAGGAACGATGAACATTATCGGGTACAGCTCGAATCTGTATGTCTGGCAGGAACGCTATAAAACCGACGGACACGATACTTCCCTTGAAACAATTATTCGTGATTGTGCAGAGGCCGGACTTGATGCTGTTGAAGTTGCACCGAAACAGGAAACTGTAAACATAGTCCAGTCAAACGGTTTAAAAATTTCAGGCACATATTTAGGGCTTTCCCTACATGAACCGTACGATGCTCTTCAGATCGAGAAAACTGTCTTATCCGTCGCAAATGGGTTAGTTGTAGCCGGTGGGACCGACTTGATCCTGAACGCGAACCCTAAGGGAGAGTGGACTAACCCTCAGAAGAAGACAGAAGAGGAGCTCAAACGACAGGGTGACAATTTGTCAAGGATTGCACGTTTGGTACAGCCTCTCGGTTTAAAAGTCTCCTTGCATAACCATGCAGCTGCTTACTTGTTGGCTGATGGAGACTTGCGCTCCGTCGTCGACTTTGCCGATCCGCTAGTAGGGCTATGTGTAGATACGGGTTGGGCGCACACGGCCGGACATGACCCGATTCAATGGGTTCTTAAATACCCGGAACGCATAACCGCATTTCATCTAAGAAATCAGATTGGCACTACACCGACTGAGGATTTGCTTGATGGAGAGATTAACATCCCCTTGCTCTTCGGCATTTTGCGTGATATCAGATACACAGGTTGGATGGGCTTGGAATTATGGCTTACTCAAAAGACGAACCCACAGCGATCGATGATCGAGAACGTGAACCGATCGATTCAGTATTTGAAAAGCCTTGTTCAACAATGAGATAAAGTTCTTGTCATTTATGACATCAAGTTCGACATCAAGTTCTGTCATCCGACAGGTGTCCAATGACACACATGTGCCTTCATAATTATTAATGCAAACGCCTGAGGAATCAGGCTATTTATTTTTATGTTGGAAGATTTGCGTCAACAATCATGCATTCTAGTCTCGAAGTAGCCTTTCAAAAATTTGAACATTAAGAATACAAAATCTTGAATTGTAAGAAGTGGGATTGATGATACAATGTGGTATAAACGATCCTATTTTAAAATATAAGAATTTTATGTTTCACATAATAATTTGGCTATATTTCTCCATAAACACTGTGATACGTCCTTAGAGGACGGCGTAGCCGTTTATTTTGAATGGACTAAAGGGGAAGTTGGGATGGCATGATCAGGTGGCTATTGATGAATAGGAGCATTCGTACAAAGATTGTCTGGAGCAGTGTCCTGATCTCCTTGATCCCGATGCTGGTACTTTCGATGATCTTTTACCAGTCGAGCGCCCGTTCCTTGGAAAACTCGATGTTCCGAAGTTCGGACCAGAATGCGGAATATTTATCAGGATATCTGGATCAATATTTTAGCAACATTTCGTCGTCCGCCCTACAAATATACGGTTTTGAACGCATCCTCAATCTGATGGAGCATGGGGCGAATTATAATGATGCTGACATTATTTTACTCAGAGAATCAATAAAAAATTATGATTTGCTGATTCAAAATAAAAACAAAGACATTATTAAGATTATGATCTTCGGCAAAGACAATAAGCTGGAAGATTCGTGGTCCAGAGCTGCTAGCTATGAGTCGGTCAAAGTGGATCGTCGGTCATAGTGGATC